>JAHEXQ010000221.1 GCA_023252035.1 Actinomycetes bacterium | reverse complement strand
CCCCATAGACCGCATCCACCTCGGGATGCCTAAGGAGATGCTCCACAGCGCGACGGATGGCGCCAGGAGTGTAGCGATCGTCGGAATTCAGCCAGCCCAGGATCTCCCCTTTTGAGCGCGCCCATCCCTTGTTGACGGCCGCAGCCTGGCCTCCGTCGGGTTCCGAGGTCCAACGGAGCCGTCCCCCATATTCCTGGAGGATGGCAATCGTTTCATCCGTGGAGCCTCCGTCCATCACGAGATGCTCAAGCCGCGGGTAGTCCTGCCCCAGCACGGAGTCGATCGTAGCGCGTATGAATCGTCCTTGCTGATAGGAGGGGGTGACGACGGAGACCAGGGGGAGATCGTTCACGGCAAGAAGGGATGACGTATGGATCTGAGCACTTCGAGGCTCTCTGTAATGGAGGGGTAATAGCGCCGGGGAATGAGATGGATCAGGCTTCTGAGGATCCTGGAGCCTGCTTTTGCGCGTTCAGGGCCACGCAGCTTCCAGGCCGACACATCTCCCGACAGGTCATGGTATTCCTGGTCGGATAAAACGCCGCGTGCCCGAAATTCCGTGGCTGCCTCGAGCCCAGACGAAAGGCAGCCGTGATGGGCGTGGATGCACAACGCCTTGAGGGCTTTGGCCCTGGGAATGGCTCCTGTGGCCTTGGATACCCTGCTGGAGAAGTCACGGAGCCAGATGGCTTCGCACCAGAGGATTTCCTCATTCCGGGATAACCCAGAATAGGCGTTCTTTCTAGGGACCCTGTGATTCGTGTTAATGTCGAACAATCCGAACCCCATCGAGCGCATGTACTGGGCAATCTGGTCGAACGTTGTCTCGCCAAGGTAGTTGTCGGTGAATCCAGTTTCCGTTTCGATCAGGATGCATCGTTTCACGATTTCCTCCGAAGCCTTGAGGATGGGGAGTTCCAATCCCTGCGTATCCAGCTTCACGGCATCGATGTCCATGCCCTGGAGGGCGGGGATGCTGGCGAGGGTGTTGGTCGCCACGGCCTCGGTCTCTTCCACTTCGAAGAGGTCCGAAAAGGAGAATCTTCTCAGCCACTCGAGATTGGGTGGGAGCAGGGACCAGCAGTAGGGGCTTTTCGTCTTGTACAGGAGTGCCTGGCCGATCTCTCCCGCGATCGCATGCGGCAGAAAGCGATGGGAGAGGAAGTTGCTTTGCAGGCTGTTGAGACGCAGGCATTCCTGTTCATTCGGATCGAATCCGATGAAGTTGGTCAGGTGGGAGAGGGGCTTCCAGTAGGCGGGGATTCCCCCGCTTGCGCCGATGTCGATGAGATTGATCCCGCCGTCAAGATCGTTCGGAACGATGGCCGATAATTGGAACATTCTTTCCTCTCTGTCCCGGCTATCCTAGCATGCCATCGGGAGGGATAAGACATGGGGCTTGGAGGGATGGTCAGGCGATTGGGTCGCTATCTGGGCGTCCCTGCCTCGTCCCGGTTCCGGCTGTTGGGGCCAGACAGGCCCCCAGCGACTCCAGGGGATGGTTGGGATAGCCCGAGGGTCGCCCAACGCCAGGACGCGGCTTGGCGAAGCCTGCTGGATCAGATGCGTGCCGGGCATCCCCGCAACGACATGTTGGCCTTGCGCGACGCCCTGCTTGCGAGCGGCCTGAGGGCACCCTCCTTGCTCGAGGTTGGTTGTGGTAGCGGGTACTATTCCGAGATCCTGTCTCACCTGGTCTCTCCCATGCTTCGCTATGCCGGGGTGGATCGTTCGGCTGCCATGCTGAACCTTGCCAGGCAGCATTATCCTTCCATTCCCTTCGTCCGCGGGGATGCCGTGCGCCTCCCGTTCGCTGCGAGAGCCTTCGATATCGTCCTGAATGGGAATGCCCTGATGCATATCCTGGATACGGATGCCGCGGTAGCCGAGAGCGTTCGCGTAGCCAGGACTTGGTGCGTCTTCCATACGGTTCCCACTCTGGAAGGGAGGCCCGACCAGTATTTGAAAAAATCGGTCTATGGGGAAGCTGTCACGGAGGTCGTCTTGGATCAGGCCAGGCTGGAAGGGCTCTTCGGGCGGCATGGTTTGACGATCCGGGCGCGCTATCCCAGCATTCCGCATCCCTACTTGGATCCTCTGGTCGGGAAGACCCGGACCTGGACCTACCTCTGCGGGAACTGACCGTACTCCATGCAATCCTTCTGCACCAGTTTCGACCGGAACTATCTTGTGCGAGGCCTTGCCCTCTACCGTTCCCTGAGGCGGCATTGTCCGGACGCCGAGCTGTGGGCGCTCTGCTTGGACTCGGTCTCTTTCGAGGTGCTCAGACGACTCGCCCTTCCCGGCCTCCGAGGAGTCCCCCTGGAGTCGCTTGAGGACGCCATACCTGGGTTGCGCCAGGCTAGGACGGACCGGTCTCTGGTCGAATTCTATTTCACCTGCACGCCTTTGCTTCCTCTGCATCTCCTGAAAGGCCATCCGGAGATGGATCAGGTGACTTACCTCGACGCCGATCTTTTTTTCTTTGCGAATCCAGCTGCTTTGCTGAAGTCGTCTGCCCCGATTCTGATCACGGGGCACCGTTTCTCCAAAGACCTGCGTCATCTGGAACGGCACGGGCTCTACAACGTCGGCTGGCTCACCTTCCGCAGAGAGGCCCGTGCCCTGGAATGCCTGGAGCACTGGGGTGCCCAATGTCTGGCCTGGTGCCGGGATATGGTCGAGGATGGCAGATATGCCGACCAGAAATATCTGGACGAGTGGCCCGCGCGTTTCCCTGTCGAGGTCCTGCCCCAGAAGGGAGCCAATCTCGCCCCCTGGAACCTGGGCAACTACGGCTTGCACGAGACGCCGACGGGAGTGCTTGTGGATGATGAACCCCTTATTTTCTTCCACTTTCAGGGTTTCCGAAGGCTCGCCCGTGGACTCTACGACCCTAATCTGGCCGTCTACGGGCAACATCCCAACCGTCTGCTCCGCAACGCGATCTTCCGCCCATACATCGAATGTCTTGATCAGGTTGCGCGGGAATGGGCGCTGACGGGGCGTGACACGATGACCACCTCCATCCGAACGGGCAGAGGAGGAATCGGGAAGAGGTTGCGGGGCCTGACTGCCTTGGGAAAGGGCCTGTTTTCCGGAAGGTATCTCTTCTATCCAGAAGGGCCCTAACGGTGCGTTGAGGATCAACGGCTTCCTGATCATGCATGTTCTTGGAGGATCTCGAGAAATTCCCGCATCCGATCCAGGTAGGTATGTGAGCGGAGGGTTCTGGCTTGTCCCGCCCTGGCGATCAGCGCGCGTTCGGGCTCGTGCTCCAGGTAGTATCGGATCTTCGCTACGCAGTCCGCACGATCCCGATAGATGGCGACCTCCCTGTCGGGTTCGAAGATTTCCCTCAGATTCGCCTTGTCGTCGGTCAGTAGGAGGGCGCCAGCCCCGGTCCCCTCGAAAAGCCGCATGTTGTTGGCGAAATCGCCCGGGACGTCATGGTGGTGGTTTAGGGTGATCCGGGAGGCTCGAAGGATCCTATACATCTCCTTTCCCCAGGCGGGTCCTCGATGGCTCTTCCGGATCGGTGAATGCATGGAGAGGTGTCTCGGCTCCGGTCCGAAGACGGCAACCTGCACCTGCCCGCAAACCTCCTCCAACCAGTGGATCCGGGCTTGGTGTACGGGAGAGAGGCTCCCCACGAATGAGACCTGAATCTGGAGGGTATCCGCGGGGCAGTGGGCGAGTACATCCGGCTCGAATCCCAGACGCTGGTATTCACAAGGGATTCCTTCTGAACGGAACCAATCCAGCCAACGAGACAAGGAGGAGATCAGGAGATCGTATCCTCGATAGTGCCCGATCTCTCTGGGTGGGGATCCCACTTGTCCGACCAGGAATGTTTTGGTTCCAGCCATCCGGCGCAACAAGGCGGCAGGGATGGCATCATGAGCATGATTGAGGATGACGTCCGGACGGTAATGACGAATCTGGGCGGTCAGGACGGATTCTGTAAATGCAGGATCCGTGGTTTTCGAGAGCCACGGCAGAATGCCCCGCCGCATCCTGAAGCGCCAGGATTTCGGGTCTCCGATCCCTAGGGAGTTCTCCCGGGCCCAGGCGCCTTGCATCGGGAGGTTGTTGATATGCACATCCCACGCCTCCTGACCGAGAGCACGCAGGTTTCTGGAGTAGAAGTCCGCGACACCAAAGAGACTGCCATTGCGTGCGCGCATCTGCTCCGCATAGGACTGCTCCGACAG
>JAHEXQ010000033.1:15708-16637 GCA_023252035.1 Actinomycetes bacterium | reverse complement strand
CCCCCGCAAAGTCGGGCTTGAAGGTGCTGGCCCTGCAACGGCTCTGGCCAGTGTGCGAATCCGGGGCCCCGATGGAAGCGTGAATGAGATCCTTAATTTAAGTCCTGTCCCCAAATTAAGGATAATTGACATTTGACCGGCGGCGTTATATCTTTCACTGACAGTCGGTTCAGTTTTTTTGCTCGGCTCCGATCGGGGATTGCGCAATGATTTTGGGGAGTCAGGTAACTCAAACCACGGCCACACGCTGTCGCGTCCTTTTTTCAGCACGAGCGGCATAAGCAAGGAGGGAAGGTATGATTTCGTTCGAGTTAGACGACGAGCAAAAAATGGTGCAGGAGACGATGCTCTCCTTCGCCACGGATCAGATGGATCCCTATATAAGGGAGTCCGAAGAGAACGGCCAGGTGGTGGAGGATATCATCACCAAGGGGTCCGAGCTTACGATCATAGCCAGTTCGGTGCCCGATGAGTACGGCGGCTTCGGCGAGAGCCCCTCTGCCCTCACCGGATGCATAGCCTATGAGGAACTTGGCTGGGGAGATCTCTCGGCCGCGTTGCACTTGCTCTCGCCCACGCTCTTCGCTTACTCCGTGCTGCATCAAGGCACGGAGGAACAGAAGAAGGAGTATCTGCCCGCCTTCTGCGAGGAGCAGTTCAAACCCGCGGCAGGAGCACTGGTGGAGCCCCGCTTCAACTACTGCGCTTCCGCTCTCTCCGCCACGGCCGTGCAGGACGGCGATGACTACATCATCAACGGCTCCAAGTGCTTCGTTCCCCTGGCCGACACGGCAGAGTATCTGCTCGTTTTCGCGGCGACCACGCCGGGTGCCGGTTTCGCCGGGGTCGATGCATTCATAGTACCGGCCGGGACCGCCGGGCTGACCGTGGGAGAACGCGAGAAGAACATGGGCCTGAACGCGCTGGCA
>JAHEXQ010000033.1:0-15698 GCA_023252035.1 Actinomycetes bacterium | reverse complement strand
TCGAATTGACTCTGAAAGACCTGAAGGTGAGCAAGCGCGCCAAACTGGGAGGGGATGCGGGTGCCGATTTCCTGAACCTGCTGGCCCGTTCAAGGCTCGCCCTGGGCGCGCTAGCGGTGGGGATGTCCCGGCACGCCCTGGAGTTCTCTAGGGACTACGCGAAGGAGCGCGTGGCCTTCGGAGAGCCCATTGCCTCTCGTCAGGCCATCGCCTTCATGATCGCCGAGATGGCCATCGAGATCGACGCGACGAGGATGCTCTGCTGGGAGGCTGCCTGGCTCTGCGACAGCAACCGGGACTTTGCAAAGGAAGCCTGCCTGGCCAAGAACTATGCCGCCGACATGGCCCTCATGGTGGCGGACCGGGCGGTGCAGATAATGGGCGGCCATGGATACGTCAGGGAAAACCCCGTTGAGCTATGGTTGAGAAACGCCAGGGGATTCTCGTCCCTCGACGGCATGGTCATGGTGTAGGAGGGGATGCATAATGATAGACTTCGATCTTTCACCCGCCGCTAAGGGCGCCAAGAGTATGATCCACATGTTTGCGGAGAACGCTGTTCGTCCCATAGCCCGGCAGTATGACGAGAACGAGCATGAGAAGCCCTGGGACCTGTTGAAGATGGTGCAGAGTTTCATGAAAGGCGGCCTGGGAGGCTCAGGCGTCACCGGAGGTGCTCCCAAGAAGGAGAAGGAGGGTGAGGGTAAGCCCAAGAAGCGCGAGACCAACATCCTGACCGCCGTTACGGTGGAAGAGATATTCTGGGGCGATGCCGGTATAGCGCTTGCCTTCCCGGGCGGTGGTCTGGGTGGAGCGGCGGTGCAGGCATCCGGAACACCGGAGCAGAAGGAAAAGTTCCTCGCCCGCTTCGGCGGTGACGAAGCGGTCTGGGGAGCCATGGCCATAACCGAGCCCGAGGCGGGATCCGACACCGCCAGCCTCAGAACGACGGCGGTGCTCGACGGCGATGAATGGGTGCTGAACGGAGAGAAGATCTTCGTGACCTCCGGCAAGAGCGCTATGGAGGATTCTCCGGGCTTCGTGGTGGTCTGGGCCACCATTGATAGATCGGCGGGGCGGGCCGGCATCAAGCCCTTCATCGTTGAGCAAGGGACACCGGGAGTGCAGATAACCAAGATCGAGGATAAGATGGGCATCCGCGCCTCGGATACCGTCTCCCTCTCCTTCATGGACTGTCGCATTCCCAAGGATAATATCCTGGGTTCCGCAGAGGTCATGGACAAGACCAAGACCGAGGGATTCAAAAAGGTCATGGCCACCTTCGACGCCACGAGACCATTGGTGGCTGCCATGGCCGCGGGCGTGGGCCGCGCCGCGCTGGATTTCGTGAAGGAGAAACTGGCCGAGGAGGGCGTGGAGCTGCGCTACGGCATCTCCACGAACCGCATGACCGCCATTGAGAGAGACATCATGCAGATGGAGTGCGACCTCAAGGCGGCTCGCCTCCTGAACTGGCGCGCTTGCTGGATGTTGGATAACGGCATGCGCAACAACTTGGAGGCCTCCATGGCCAAGGCCAAGGCCGGCCTGGCCGTTACCAGGACCACCCAGAAGGCCGTTGAGATGATGGGTCCCCTGGGCTATTCGCGTAAGTACCTGCTGGAGAAGTGGATGCGCGACGCGAAGATCAACGACATCTTCGAGGGCACCGGACAGATCCAGATGCTCATCACGGCCCGCCGCATCCTGGACTTCTCGAGGGACCAGCTAAAGTAGGTATATTCGGCAAAGCTGACAATGCAAATGGGCGCCCTGCGGGGCGCCCATTTGCATTGTCAGTAACCGGAATCAGCCATCCCGAAAACCTTCGAACAAGGGGTGTCGGTATCCCGGCGGATGGATGCCAGGGCGTTTGGGTGGTGGAGGCTCGCAGCGGCCGCCGTCGTTTCGTGTTTACGGTCATGGCTCCACCCGGCTCCATACTGGTAACGCACGAGATCGGAAAACGGAAAGTACTATATACGGGTCGCGCTGACTGTTATGTGTCCGTCTATCGCCGCACCGCTCCTCTCTGGAGAAAGGTGGAAAATCTACGCTCTAGGTCGCGCTGCGCGGCGGAGATACGGATGCGAAGACGCGACGCCTTCTCCACTTAACCGCCTCCCACCATAGGACCGAGCCGAAGCCGATACCCGCAGCGGTAGCCAGGCCCATGGCGGAGAGCGGCACCGTGTAGAAGAGGCCGTGCAAGGGTGGCAGATAAATGACTAGCAAGAGAGCTGCGAGCGCCAGCCCGTTCACGAAAAACCGCGCTCGGTTGCTGTGATCCTTTAGCCCGGTGATGAGCGAATCCCGCAGCGAGAGATTCTCGATCACCAGCGCAATAGCGGCGAAGATGAGCACTGCCAGGCTGAAGGTGCGGGCCAGCTTGCCTTGCGGGTCGAGGACGCCCGCGTTCAAAGCCATACCGTGAGCTAGGTAGTAGTAGACACCGAGCACGACCGCCAGCACCGCCAGACCTTGCGAAATGGTCTGTAGCAGCAGCGACCGGTCCACTAGCGGTTCTCCGGGTTCGCGCGGGGGCCTCTGCATGATATCGGGCTCTCCCGCCTGTCCCTCGAAGACGATGGAACAAGTGGGGTCGATGAGGAGCTCCAGCAAGACTATATAGGCGGGGAGCAATAGCAGGGGCAGCCCGAGTATGGGCACCAGCAGCGCTGTGAGGGCAATGGGGATATGGATTACCAGTATATAGGCCATGGCCTTCCTGATGTTGTCGTAGATGCGCCGGCCATCCTGGATCGAATAGGTGATGGTGGTGAAGTTGTCGTCAAGTAGCACCATGTCGGCGGCCTGGCGCGCCACCTCCGTTCCCCGCATGCCCATAGCGATGCCGATGTCCGCCTTCTTCAGCGCCGGAGCGTCGTTGACGCCGTCCCCGGTCATGCCCGCTATCTCGCCCAGGCTCTGGAGGGCTTCCACGATGCGCAGCTTATGCTCGGGCACGACCCGGGCGAAAATGCTGGTGCGCGCCACCTCGTCCGCAAGTTCTTCGGGTGTAAGCCGGTCCAGCTCCTTGCCGGTGAGGACATGCTCGTGGTTGTCCAGGCCGATCTCGTGGCCGATGGCACGAGCGGTCGCGGGGTGATCCCCGGTGATCATGATGATCCGTACCCCCGCGGCCTGGGCGCCGGCTACGGCTTCCGCGATGCCGGCTCGTGCGGGGTCCTTCAAGCCGATGAGGCCGAGAAAGCGCAGCGTATATTCCTGGAAGCGTTCTCGGTAGGGCGTTGCCACGCCATCCGTCTCGCCGAAGGCCAGAACGCGCAGGCCGCGGCCGGCCATCATCTCAGCGGATTGCAGAACGGCCATGCGCTCCTTTTCCGGGATATCGCAGAGGGGGAGCAGCGACTCCGGCGAGCCCTTGGCCACCAACTGCGTCCCGTGGTCGCTCTGCCAGACGTGTGCCATCATCTTCTCCTGCACATCGAAAGCGTATTCATGCACTAGCTCGTGCGTCGTGTAGAGAGCGGCGGGCGCCACTCCGCGCTGAGCCGCTAGGGTCAGGAAAGCCCGTTCCATGGGATCATAGGGCTCCTTCTCGCTGGCGAGCACACCGGCTTCCAGCAGCGTGCGGTCCTCCGGATCGTTCAAGTCCTCTTCCGCCATATGTAACTGGCCGTGGATATATAGGCCGCGCACGGACATTCGGTTTTCGGTCAGGGTTCCCGTTTTGTCCACGCACAGCACCGTGGTGGAACCCAGCGTCTCCACCGCCGGAATACGCCGGATGAGGGCGTTGTTGCGGGCAAGGCGCCTGGCTCCCAAAGACATGAACACGGTGAGAACGACTGGGAACTCCTCGGGGATGACGGCCATGGCCAGAGCGATTCCCGCCAGCAGGCTGGCAAGCAGGGTCTCGCCGCGCAGAAAAGTAATGACGACGACCACGATCGCAAGTGCCAGTCCGACAACTGCCAGCCTGCGCACGAGCCTGCCCGTCTTGCGCTGCAGAGGGGTGGGAGCGGTCTTCATCGCCGCCAGTGCTTTGCCGATGCTGCCGTACACGGTTTCGTCTCCGGTTTTGCTTATGCGAACCGACCCGCGCCCTTGCACCACCGTGCTCCCCGCATAGACATGGTCGGGCCTGAATATTTCCTGCGGCGGTAGTTCGATGATCCCCACGGGCAGCTTGGAGACGGGGACGGATTCCCCGGTGAGCAGGGATTCATCCACGAAGAGCTCCATGCTCTGCAGGACCATCCCATCCGCCGGAATATTATCGCCCTCCTCCAGCATAGCCAGGTCGCCGGGAACCACCTCGGTCCCCTGAATGACCAAGATCTCTCCACCGCGGATGACCCTCGCTTTCGGCGCGGAGAGTTCCTTCAGCGCTTCGAGGCTGCGTTCGGCACGCAACTCCTGGAAGAGGGTTAGAGCCATAACGCCCAGCACGAAGAAGAGGAGAACGCCGGCTTCCACCCGGCTTCCCAGGATGAAATAAATCGTCGCCCCCACAAGGAGCAGGAAGAACATCGGCTCGCGGAAGACCCCCATCACGATGCCCAGAGGGCCGCGCGACCTTTCCGCTGAGAGCGCATTGGGGCCGTATTCGTGCAAGCGCAACTGGGCTTCCTCCGGCGTTAAACCGGTCTGGTCGCCTTTAGCCTGACTATCTGTGTTGGCCGCTATCTTCTGCATATCGTTAGTCAACAAAAAAAACCTGCGGGAGAAAGTCCCGCAGGCGCTTGCTGCTCTTTCGAGCCCGGCTTCCCCGTTGTCGCGACAGCCTGTTCTTTCAAGGTCCTATGATACCAAATTGCGCCGCATTTTCAACTCGGCGCGCGCTTTACTAAAATACGATGGTGGACCCCGGAATGCAGTAAATCGAGTAAGAGACTACTGCGTCTCCAATTGCACAAGATCACCTTCGGAGAAGAGATACTTGCGCAGCTCTTGGGCAAGGGCGGCGTCGCGCCGGAGCAGCCATTCCAGGAGAAGGGCAGCGTGCTCCTTCTCCTCATCCCGGTTATGCCGGAGCAGCGCGGTCAGCCCGGAGTCCTGGCTGGCCGTGGCCCGCTGATGGTACCAGTCCACCGCCTGAAGTTCTTCGATCAACGATACGATAGCCCGATGGTAGTCCCGCGCATCCTCGGGAATCAGCTCCAGGGGCTCATGATAAGGTTCTGCCATTTCCATATCCTTTCTTCCAGCCGGACGGCACAGCTTTACGGAAAGCATGGATACCCCAATCGGAGCGAGTAAAACTCCGCGACAAAAAGGAGCGACGGTTTAAACGGTTACCCCGGCGGAAAGATAAAGAGGTGGGCGACAAGTGCTTCGGAAGAGAGGTGAACTGTAATGCCAAGGAAGAACAGGCAACTGCGGATCGGCGACGCGGCTCCCGCCTTCAATTTGCGCGACGCCGTGACGGGCAATGACGTGAGCCTGGAGGATCAGGCGGGCAAGCCGCTGGTGCTCGTCTTCGGGCGCGGCACCTGGTGACCCTTCTGCCGCAGGTATATGGGTCATATACGCGACAGCATCCATGAGTTCGAGAGCCGCGGGGCGAACGTGGTCATGATCCTCGCACAGAACACGGAGGGGGTCAAGGAGTACCTGGCGGCGCGGCCACATCCCTTTCCCGTATTGCCCGACGAGTCGCGCGAGGTCGTCAAGGCCTACGGTGTCTATGTCCACGTGAACCTCGAGTCCTACAATATAGCCAGGCCCGCCGTCTTTCTGGTGGACGGCAAGGGGATCATCCGCTATATATACGTCGGGTATAACCAGGCCGACTATCCAACGGCGCAAGAGGTCCTGGCAGCCCTGGATGGCATGATCGCCGGGCGCTCCCACACCGCTTGAGAGCTGGAGCGCAGCTATTGCCAGCGGCGCAATTGCTTGAGCATGGCCTCGGCTTTCTCCGCTGCCGCATCCCGGGAGATGCCCATCTGCTGCATGTACATCTCCACCATATGGTCCTTCATGGACGCGGCGTCTTTGACCACGAATTCGCCCTTAACTATGCAGTAATGGCAGAATTCGCTGGTCACGTCGGCGTCGGCGTGATCCTCGGGATTCTCCATGGGCATACCGCAGCTCTGGCATTCCATCATCGTCACAAACCTCCTAGTGGGAAAGGGGTAAGGCGATAGTACTATGCCCGGGCTTTCGGCAGGCTAAACCGGTAAGCGAGAGGCGGACCGGGTGTCTTCGGGAAGACTCAATACTTGATCTTGAGATTGGTGATGAAACCCTTGTTACCCGTCTCTTCCTTGATGAACTCATCGAATTCGTCTTCGCTTGTCTCAACCCCCGAACGCAGGAAGAGAGAGTAGAGGTAATAGCTCTGCAGCGACCATTCGCGGCGGATGTCCTCGATCATCTGCTCGCGGCGTGTCCGTCCCTGCACATACTTCTCGCCCTCGTGCTGCATGATGCCGAACTTGCGCTTCAGCTCCTTGCATGTACGGATGGTATCACGGGTCTCGTGCTCGAGTTCGATCTTGTCCATCTCGTTGATGTTGCGAATCCAGATGGGGAGAGGGCCGTCGGGTGCGGAAGGTTTCTTCTTGGCCTGATTGTAAAGGCCTGCAAGCTTACGCAGTACCTCCTCAGGCACGTCCCGCATCCTGGCTCACCTCAATCTTTCCTGGCTATGGCGGCCCTGGGGGCCAGCGTGAGAATCTTCCGGGCCTGTTCCGGGTGCTGGGCGATGAAGAGCAACTCATCCTCCACCAGAGGCTTCTGGGTGCTCACGTTGGCGTAACGCACCAGCTCCAGGATCTCTCTCGCCTCCTCATCGTTCTGGAACTCTATTTCCAGTTTCTCGTAAACGTTGCGAAATCCCTTTATTCCGGAGTATTCGCCCGTTGTGATGGTCCGTCCCGTCTCGATTATCTCGGGCTCACCCCTGCCCAGCTCCTCGTAGTCGTACAGCTCGTAGTTGCGCCGGTCTTTAAGAGCTCCGTCGGCGTGAATGCCGGATTCGTGCGCGAAAGCGTTATCGCCTACGCCGACCTGGTTCTTGCTAATGGGCACCCCGAAGGCGTAAGCGGCATACTTGGCCGTCTTCCATGCCATCATGAGGTTGATGCCTTCATCCAAGACATCATTGCCCTCAAAGAGGGAGGATTTCTTGATGGCCAGGATGGTGGCGACCAGGTCCGCGTTTCCCGCTCTCTCCCCCATGCCGTTGATGGTGGTGTTGATGTAGGCATCGACGCCGCCGTCCAGGGCGCCCTTGGCGCCGGCGACGGAGCAGGCCACTGCCATGCCCAGGTCGTTGTGGCAATGCAGCTCCATGTCCATGCCGGATTCCTCGGAGATGAGTTTGATGCGGTTATAGACGGTGAAAGGGTCGTTGTAGCCCAGCGTGTCGCAGTACCGCAGGCGTACCGCTCCATGCTCCCTGGCGGCCTCGGCGAAGGCAATCAGGTTCTCGTCCGATGTCCGCGAGGCGTCTTCGGCGTTGACCCCGATGCTCTCGAAGCCCTGTTCCTTGGCGAACTCCAGTGCTTGCACCATCATCTGGATAACATCGGCCGCCGCGTACTTGCCCTGCCATTTCCCGTTTATCATCTGGTCCGAGGTGGATATGGAGATGTTGATATGCTTCAGGTCGGGTACCAGTTCACGCGCGAGGGTGACGTCCTTGACCAGCGCGCGCAGCCAGCCCTCCAGCCGCATGCTGTCGATGAGCCCTTTCTCCACGAGCTCCAGGTTCGCCTCCAGGTAGTTGGTCTCGTGGCGCGTAGCAGGGAAGCCGAACTCGGACTGGAATATCCCCATCCCGTTAAGGTAGAGGTTTAAGATAGTCTTCTGCAGCTTGGCCAAGCCCAGGCGAGAGGTCTGAACCCCGTCGCGATTGGTAACGTCGATGATGTAGATCTTGTTGTCAGCCATCACTCTTGCCTTTCTTTGCTAGGCGTTGCTCCGCTGAGCCTTAAGTTCTTCGCAGGCAATATATAGTACCTCGAAAAGGTCCTCTATTTCTTCCAGCTCTACACAGGAGAATGCTATGCGGATGTCCTCCTCCCCGAGGGCTATCACACCTACGCCGTGTTTCTGTAGCAGATGCAGGCGGAGTTCCTCGGCCGGCAGGCCTTTCAGGCGCAGACACATGAAATACCCCGAGTTGAAGGGATAGGGTTCCCAAATGGACTTATACTTCTCCGTGGCAAGGGCCGCTTTTACGCGATCCGCTCTCTCCTTCAGGATACGATATTTCTCCAGCTTCTGGTCTGCGATGCCCGCGTCGCTCAGGGCCGCGAGTAGGATGGACTGGCCCGGCATGGAGCAGTTGGAGACAGTGCTGCGGATGGCGCCCGCGACTTTCGTCTCCAGAGCGCCGTAGATGGTCTCCGGATTCCGGCCTCCGCAGGCGAAGGTGATAAACCCGACCCGGAACCCCCAAGCGAAGTCCTCCTTGGTGGCCCCGTCCAGTTTCAGCGCCAGGAGGTGAGGGTGCAGCCCGGCGAGCATAGCGAAGAGGGATTCCCGCATGACGGAATCTTCGTAGAAAAGCCCGAAATAGGCATCATCGACCATGGCCAGGATACTGATGCCCTGCTCGAGGGCAGCCTCCAGCACCTCGACGATAGCCAGGGCTTCTTCGCGCGATATCGAATAGCCGGTGGGATTATTGGGAAAGTTGAAGATGACCCCGACCTTGGGTTTGCGCGAGGCGGAGCGCAAGGCCCCCGCCAGCCCATCCACGTTGAAGCCCCCGGCTCCGTTGAAGAGGGGATAGGTGACCACCTCGGCGGCACGGCGGACGTCGAAAGTCAGGCGGTAATTGCCCCACATCTTATCCGGCAGCACCAGGACGTCTCCGGCATTGAAAAAGAGATCGGCGGCCAGCGAAAGTCCGTGTGTTATGCCGGCGGTCACGATGGGCAGGCTGAAGGTGCGGCCTGCCAGCGAGGGATTCGCCTCCAGCAGATGACTTCGCCATGCAGACCGCAGCGGCAGCAGCCCCGTAGCCGGCGCATAGTTGAAGAGCTTCTCCGCGGGCATGTCGTTGAAGCGGTCCATAAGCGCGGGCAGGTACATGGGGCTGGTATTCTCCGTAGCGATCCCGATGGTGGCGTTGCATCGCGTCGCGGAGGAGTTGGCCTCGGCGCTCTGCGTCAGGATGCCCTGTGGAAAGAAGAGCTCACGCCCCAAAGCGGAGAGCATGGCGTAGACGTGTTCGTTGGTCTCCCTGATAGACTCATTGAGCTGGATGGCGAGCGGGTTCACGGCGTCCTCCGTTTCAAGTTCTCCCCAGGCGGGTCTTGGCTATCTCCCAGGCATAGTCGTAGAGGTGCATCCCCTTGCTGATGGCGACGGTCTCTCCAGGCTCCACCCCGATCTCGTCTGCCATGTACTCCTTCAACAACTGGACGCCGGCGAGGTTTGTGGGAAAACCCGCCCAGAGGTCCCAGGACCGGAAGTACACCATGAAGTGCAGTTTGCGCTCGTTCGCGTAGATGCGGGTGTCTACCTGCCGTAGGCAGGGTGGGTCCTCCAGGTAGATGGAATCGCGGTCGCAGACCGCCATGCAGGCCTGGTTCGTGCCGAAGCCGTCCTCGCGGTACATCCGGATAACCTCGGCGATCTGGTCTTCCAGGTACATCCCGTAGGTGTAGTCCTCGTGTTCGGCCTTGGATGCCTTGGAGCAGAGCTTATCCAGGTACTCGTTGACATAATCCATGTCGGTAGGCGCCGGCAGGCCTGTGCCGGGCGGGATATCCGGTATGAGAGGCCGGGTCTCCGGGTAATTGATCTTTACCACGATAAAATCGTACTCGAGGCGGCGCTGACCTTCAAAGCTGCCACGCTCGATCAAGTATTCGCGGCCCGCTTCGAAAATCCGATAGACGCATTGGAACCAGGCGTCGGGCAAATCCCTGGCTTCAATGAAGGTAATTTCCATCTCCCACCATCCCGCTTGGGGTTTCGAATATTAAGAGGTATTTTAGCATGACCGCCGAGGTGAGGTAAGATGGAGAAGTCGGCCCCTGCCTGGCGGCGGTTGCGCGGAGGTTGGTGAATAAAGCATCCCGGTGCACCCGTTTCGGGAAAAGCGGTTGATGCATGCATCGCGGGGTATAAGCTTTGCAAGGAGATGAAGATGATGCTGGAGATACAGAACCTGCACGTGGAGGTGGCCGGCAAGCCGGTTCTCTTCGGCGTGGAACTATCGCTTCCGGCGGGCGAGACGCACGTTCTATTCGGCCGGAACGGTTCGGGCAAGACCTCCCTGCTCATGAGCATCATGGGCTTCGAGGATTACCGCATAACCAAGGGCAGCATAAGTTACCGGGGGAAGGAGATATCCCGCCTGGGTCCGGATGAGAGGGCGGCGCTGGGCATCGGGATCATGTTCCAGAGACCCCCCACCATCCGAGGCTTGCCCCTCGGGCAACTGGTGCAGCTCTGTGCCGGACCCGATGTGGGTGTAGCGGAGATGGCCGCGCAGGTGGGACTCGCGGGTTTTCTCGAGCGAGATGTGAATCTGGGATTTTCGGGCGGAGAGATCAAGCGCTCGGAGCTCTTGCAGCTCCTGGCCCAGGACCCCGAGGTGGTTCTTCTGGACGAGCCGGAATCGGGGGTGGACCTGGAGAACATCGGTCTTATCGGCGAGGCCATAAAAGGCCTGCTGCAGAAGGAGAAGCGCCGCCAGCGAGAGAAGTCGGGGCTTATCATCACCCATACGGGGCATATTCTCAACTACCTGGAGGCCGACCGTGGATACGTGATGTGCGACGGGCGTATCACCTGCACGGGAAATCCCCGCGAGCTTCTCGAGGATATCCAGGAGATGGGCTACGGGGGGTGTCTGCGATGCGAGAGATAGGACGCAAGGGCATGAACCGGGCGGCCGCGGCGCGCGGCAAGAAGGCGGCCTTCGGCGAAGACCTCGACCTGGAGAAGTACACCATGGAAGCGCCGGAGCACGCTTACCAGGAAAAGATGTCGGAACTGGCGGAGATGGACAGGAAACGAATGGAGATGGCGGGAGTTGACGCCGGGGGCAAGGAACGTTCGGGCTCCTTCGTACAACTGGACAACTCCGTGGTGCACCGGTCGGCCGGGGAGAAGGGCGTAGAGGTACTGGGAACGCGCGAGGCGCTGGAGAAGTACGACTGGCTCCAGGAGTACATGTGGAAGACGGTCGATGTGGACGCGGACAAGTTCACCGCGGCCGTGGAGTTGGATGACTTCAACGGCTATTTCATCCGGGCTCTGCCCGGAGCCCGCACGGTATTCCCCGTTCAAGCCTGCCTGTACATCAAGCAGCAAGGGCTGGCCCAGCGCGTGCATAATATCATCATCGCGGAGGAAGGCTCGGAGCTCCACATCATCACCGGCTGCACATCTGACGCGAGGCTGCCGGCGGGATTGCACCTGGGGGTCTCGGAGTTCTACGTGAAGAAGGGGGCTCAGGTCACCTTCACCATGGTGCACAATTGGGCGGAGAACCTGGACGTGAGGCCGCGTACGGGAACGATTGTGGAGGAGGACGGGGTCTTCATCTCCAACTATATATGCATGGAGCCTGTGCGCTCCCTGCAGATGTATCCCAAGGCCTCGCTGGTGGGGCGGGGGGCGCTGGCCCGCTATAACTCCATCCTCGTGGCTCAGAAGGGAAGCAGCATGGACGTTGGCGCCAAGGTCAGCCTCGAGGCACCGGGAAGCCGCGCCGAGGTGGTAGCCCGGGCTATAACCCGCGGCGGAGATATCATCTCGCGCGGACTGCTGGTCGGAGAGGTCGAGGGCGTTAAGGCGCACCTGGAATGCCGGGGCCTCATACTGGCGGAGAGGGGGCTCATCCATGCCATACCGGAACTGGTGGGCAAAGTGGAAGGAGTGGACCTCTCGCACGAAGCAGCCGTGGGCAAGATAGCCAAGGAAGAGGTGGAATACCTGATGGCCCGGGGGCTATCCGAGGAAGAGGCCACGGCTACCATCGTCCGGGGATTCCTGAATGTTAATATAGAGGGGCTGCCGCCCATCCTGCAGTCGGAGATGCAGACGATGCTCGAGCAACTGGAGGAGAAGGCCCTTTGAATAGCGCATCATAGCCCACAGCGCATAGCGGAGGGGGAGGAGGCAAAACTGGACCCGGATTATATCTATGCCATCGCCTGCAGTCCGAGGCGGCACGGCAACACCGAGGCCCTTCTGGACGCTGCGGTTAGAGGCGCCGAGGAGGCTGGAGTTTCCGTAGTGAGGGCCAGCATCGGGCATCTCCGCTTCAATCCCTGTTTGGCCTGCGACGGCTGTTTCCAGGCGGGGGAGTGTGTGCAGAAGGATGAGATGCAGGTCATCTATCCGCACCTGACGGGCGCCGCCGGCATCATCCTCGCGGCCCCCATCTTCTCCATGAACATCAACGCTCAGTCCAAGGCGATGATAGACCGGTGCCAGCGCTTCTGGTCCACCAAGTACATCCTGAAGCAAGACGTGGTGCCCCCGGAGTTCCGCGCGCGGCGCCGGGCGCTGTTCCTCTCCGTCTGCGGCAGGGACGATCCCCGCATCTTTGACTGCACCGTGCCCACGATCTCCTATTTCTTCCACGTCATAGAGGTGCCCGTGTGGGAGAAACTGACCTATCACAACGTGGACGCGCGAGGGGCTATTTCCGGGCATGCTACGGCACTCCAGGACGCTTATGCGGCCGGCCGACGCATGGCCGCCGATCTGGAAGCGGCGAGGCGGGCGGAGTGACTGGGGGCCACCGCAGCTTCCGGGAATCCACGCGGTTCTACGACGCCATGGTCGGCTTCAACGCCTTCGAGCATGTGCGGGAGAACTTCGAGCGGCTCTGTTTCATCCACTCCCTGGGATTCGACAGTTGCGCCGACATCGCCTGCGGCACGGGCCTCTTCGTGGAATATATCTGCTCCAAAGCGGCGACGGTCTTCGGAGTGGATGTGTCTCCGGAGATGCTGGAGGCGGCACGTGCCCGGAATGCGGGCAACCAGGCGGTATTTCTTCAGCAGGACTTCACCGCGCTGGAGTTGCCCGAGAAGGTGGACCTTGTCTCCTGCAATTTCGATTCGCTGAATTACCTGCTCGAAAGCGATGAACTGCAGGAAGCGTTGACCAGATTCGCACGTTGCCTGACACAGGGGGGACATGCCGTCTTTGACATGAATACACCCTGGCAGCTCGAGGAACTCGCGGACCCAGAGCCCTGGGTGCACGAGGTTCCGGGCGGCTATTCCATATGGGAAACCCTCTGGGATGCGGAGCATAAGGTCCAGTGCCTGCATATGATCAACCTGCTCGAGGAGCAGCCCGGGCTATATCGCAAGAGCGAGGAGCACCACCGTGAAAGGGGATACAGCCGCGAGGCGGTGGAGAGCATGCTGGATACGGCCGGGTTCTCCTGGTGGCGTGTTTACGATGCGGCCGGTCTGGGCTTCCCCGGCCCTCAGACCAGGCGGCTGCAGTTCATCGCGGGTGTCTGAAGCCGGCCCTAAGCCTCCAGGCTCTCGGCCTGCTCGACTTCCTCGGAGTAACGCCAGTGAGGCGGAAGCAGCTCGCGCACCTGGGACCGGATGATTTCAGTGAGTTGCGGAAGGATATCCCGGGGCCTCCCGGTCAGGTTGGGCAGGTCGAAGGGTTTGCCTACGTTCACGAGGTAGTCCTTCCTGTAATCCTCGGTAATGCCGATGGGAAGCACCGGCACCTTGAGCTTCCAGGCGAAGTAGGCCGCCCCCGGTTCAAAGGGGTGTAGTAGTTCGTCGGGATAGCGCGTAGCCTCAGGGAACATACCCAGGCACTCGCCCTTGGCGATGAACCTCTCGGCCGCGTGAATGGCCTCAGGCCCGGGATGTTCGCGGTCAACGGGAAAGGCGCCGAAGAGGCTGACCATGAGGTACTCGAACAGGCCGTTCTTGGGGTCGAAGGCCTCCTTCTTGGCCATATAATGAACGGGCCGCTTCAGGATGATGTTGATGGCGGCCGGGTCGCGGCGGCTTATGTGATTGGAGACTACCACCAGGGGCTCTTTGCGAGGTATGTTATCCCGCCCGATGCTGCGCAGATGGAACCTGTATTTAGCGAGGGGCTTGAAGACCGCGTAACCGGGCCAGAAAAACATCATGGCGTTTACCTCATCTCCGCAAGGTCGGTTCCAGAAAACTAAACATAATTATATTATAGAAGGGCTGCCATTCAAACCGCGGAAGGGGAGAGATGGGATGATCCAGCAGAGGGGCTTCCTTTATCTGCATCAGGAGAAGCCGGGGTTAGGCATAGCCGCGTCCAATCCGGACGAGGGATGGTTGAGGCTGAATTTCTATGCGCCCGGGCCGAGGATAGATCGTCTGCACCTGCATCTCCAGGAGGCCTATGACGCGGGAGCCCTGGAGGATATCATGCGCACGGTGCCTGCCACGGGGGCAGCCATCGTCGCCGGCGGCGTGGTATTCAAGAGCATCTCCTGCCTGGCCAATCCGGAGCGCGAATCCATGGAGATGCTGGAATCCCTGGAGCAGAAGGTCAACGGTTTCGCCATCCGCCATCCGCGGGACTTGGAGAGGGCGGAAAGCATAGATCCGACCAGGACTTACTGGACCATCTACGGCCACCAGGTTCTCGGCGAGCTTCGCGTGGTCTTCTTCGAATACGCGACCCAGCTGGCCATAATGGGCGTGGCGCGCGCCCAGGACCTGGGCTTGGTGGACGAGATCTACGACGGCATGCAGCGGCTGAAGGATTACTACACCGTTCCGAATCCCTTGCGCACCCAGGAGTTCGATGCCCGCGTAGAAATCACCATGTTTATGATCCGCGTGCCTTTGAAGGAACTGACAGAGGCGGAGTTCGCCAAGAAGATAACCATGCTTCCGGGACTGGCTATTTTCGATCCGCTGGCTATGCCGCAATGAAAGCCGCCTGAGGCTCAGGCCGAACGTCCCACCGCCTCTGCCACCACGCGCACTCTCTGCACGAGAGACGTGAACTCCTCGAGGTTCAAGGACTGAGGTCCGTCGCAGAGAGCCGACTGCGGGTCGGGATGCACCTCGATCAGGAGGCCGTCGGCTCCCGCGGCGATCGCCGCCAGGCACATCTGCGGAATGAGGGCCGGGATACCCACCGAATGGCTCGGATCGACCACGACGGGCAGGTGTGAGAGCCGCTTGATGGCGGCCACTGCGCTCAAGTCCAGGGTATTGCGGGTCATGGTCTCGAAAGTGGTTATGCCCCGTTCACAGAGTATGATGTGGGGATTGCCCTCCTTTATGATATACTCGGCTGCCAGCAACACGTCCTCGATCTTGGCGCTGGGAGCTCTCTTCAGGAGGACGGGATGGCCGCTCCTGCCGATCTCCTCTAGGAGCACGAAATTCTGCATGTTGCGCGCACCGACCTGGATGATGTCGGCGAACTGGCAGACCAAGTCCACCTCGCGAGGATCTGTCAGCTCTGTAACCACGGGCAAGCCCGTGGCGTCGCGTGCATCGGCCAGGTAGCGCAAACCCTCCCTGCCCAGGCCCTGGAAGCTGTAGGGGGAGGTGCGGGGCTTGAAGGCTCCGCCCCGAAGAATAGCGCCGCCCGCTTGCTTCACGGCGTAGGCAGTGGTCATGATCTGTTCGCGGCTCTCCACCGCGCAGGGACCGGCCATGATGGCGATCTTCTTACCGCCTATCTCGACATCGCGCACAGAGATGACGGAATTGTCCGGGCAGGCTTCGCGGGAAGCGAACTTGAAGGGCTTGAGAATGGGGATGATG
>JAHEXQ010000177.1 GCA_023252035.1 Actinomycetes bacterium | reverse complement strand
CTCGGCCTCATCACCTTGGCGGCCCGTTGTGCCGCTTAACTCTACCGAACCGCCGTGTACGGACCCGTACGCACGGTGGTGTGACAGGGACAGCCCGCGAGGGCTTACCTATGTCGATCTTGCCCGGGCGACTTAATTGCCTAAAAAAAAGGCGTATAGTAGCATGAGTAACTGGAACAAACGCCGGAATGCGCCCATTTAAGCCTCGTTCGGAGGGAACAACTTGTACGCGTCAGTAAAAACCCCGAGATTCCAGCGAAGAAGCCGGAGGAACCTGGCGCCCGCCATTATCGTGGGCATAGTGCTTCTCATCTTTTTCTGCTGGGTCTTCAACCTGACCTGCGGTAAGAATAGGAGCCCCAACGCCAGCAAACTGGGGGCCTTCATCAACGAGGTGCGGCCCGCCATCGACTCCTCGAACATGGTCGGCCAGGACTGGCATACGCTTAAAGGCGGCCTGCTGCAGGAGATCGCGGACCCGAACCAGCTCGACGCCAAGTTGAAAGCCCTGGTGGACCGGAGCAAGGAGGCTTATGAAAAGGCCAGCGCTGTGGCCGTACCCCAGGGAATGGAGCAGGCCGCTGCGGCACTTATACAGTGCCTGGACCAGAGGTACCGGGGCATGGAGAAGTACCGCTCCGACCTGTTGAATGCTGTGGCTACACTGGACCTGGACGTCTTCTGCCGCAGCATGGGGCAGGACAGCCAGGAATTCCTCTTCTCCGATGGGTCATATAAGTATTTCCAGGCCAGGGCGGGGGATATATTGCGGCAGCGCAACCTGAACGACATCAGCGTGGTGGATTCGCAGTGGATCCTGTCCCTGGATGAACTGGATCCGGGCGTCATCAAGGGAAGCCTGCAGGTAGCCCGGGGATCAGAGACGCACGGAGTGGCGGTAACCACGGTCAAGCTCAATCCCTCGGGCAAGGTGGAGACGGTCAAGGGCGATGATATACACAGATTACCGGAAGCTGACGAGTTAGAGGTGACGGTCACCGTCGAGAACCAGGGCAACCGCAAGGAGACGGGGATGACCGTCAGCGCGGTGCTCTATAGCGAGAACAACAGCAACCCCCAGCGGATGGAGTCGATAATCGACAGCCTGGACGCGGGGGGCAAGGTGGATGTGGTCTTCAAGGGTTTGAAGCCCACCAACGGCGGCGTGCGCAACATCCTGGAGCTCAAGGTAAACCCGGTTCCTGGCGAGAGCTTCACGGATAACAATTCCAAGGTGTTGTACCTCAGCACGGGCTCATAGGGAGGATAGCTCGACATCGGGTGATCACGGATGCTTGATTTCTTCATACAGAGTTTCAATCAGAACGTAGAAAGCATCGTCGACGAAATGCTCGGGGCCTATGCTCAGCGCATCCCCGTCTATGGCAAAGCCTCGCCCCAGTTGCTCGCTCAGGTCCGTCAGATCAGCAAGCGCAGTCTTGAATGTTTCCTCGAGTACCTGCAGGGACGGGACGGCCTGGAGGAGTTCGGCGCGGCCCTGAGAGTGATAGCCTCGGAGCGCGAGATGCAGGGCTTCGCTCTGAACGACGTCTTGCGGGCCTTCTGGGTGGGTCAGCGGGTGGCCTGGCGCAAAGTGGAAGAATGGTCCTCGGAAGCAGGCCCCATCAACCAGGAGCTGACCTCCGATGTCTTCACCATCTGCGCCGCGCTTCAGCGCTTCTACCTGCAGATAACCCTGGATGTCACCGACGGATATATGGAGGGGCGGCGCGAAGCGGACAGCCACTACAACCTCATGCTGAACGGATTCCGGGCGACCCTGGACCGCCGCGACCTGGTGCGTCGGGTGACTCAGGAAGCATGCAAGAGCCTGGGATACCGGAGAGCCATCCTCTTCTTCTGCGAGGATGTCTATGAAGACGGGTACATCCGGGCGGCCTCCGCCTACGATTCCCGGGACGAGGAGTGGGCCAGAAAGTTCATGGAAACCTCTGTGCCGGCCTTCTTCACCGCGGGCGATTCCCTGGAGGCCAAAGCCTTCTTCGACGACACCCTCATGGTGCTGAACCGGAATGACCCGGAGGTTACAGAGGTCCGCACCAGCCTGGTCCATCCGGAGCCCGAAACGGTCTTCGCGCTGGCGCCTATCAACGCCAAGGATTCTCCGGCTGGCATCCTCTACGTCGAAGCGCAGGAGACGCGGCGCGAGATAGGCGAGCGAGATCGCGAACTTCTGCAGATATTCTGCGATACGGTGGGTTTCGCCTTGCAGAACTCGCGCCTCTTCCACGAGGTGTTGGTCAAGGGGAGGTCGCTCAATCACCTGATGTCCAGGGTGAACACTGCTCACGAGGACGAGCGGCGAAGGATAGCGCGCGACCTGCATGACGTAGTGGCCCAGGCCCTCCTGAAGATCATCTATTCGTCCACCTTCGCCCTGGACTTCATCAACGAGAATCCCGCGCTGGCAGTGGAGGAGATAGAGGAGATCCGGGGCAAGGCCCGGGAGTCGTTGGCGGAGTTGCGCAATATCATCGGCGACCTGCGGCCCTCCTCGCTGGAGATACTGGGGCTGCAGGAGACATTGCGCCGTTACACCGAGCGGTTCGAGGAGCAGAGCGGCATCATCACCAATGCCAACCTGGAAGAGGTCTTCGGGCTCAACCCCCAGGCAGAGCTGGCGGTATTCCGCATCTTCCAGGAGGCGATGACCAACGTGCAGAAGCATTCGCAGGCACGTGAGGTGACCATCGACTCCAGTCGCAGCGGGGAGGAGTTGACCATGGTGATCCGAGATAACGGGGTCGGATTCGACCCTTCGAAGATAGAGGACCATCAGTCCACAGGTGAGCGGCTCGGGCTCCTGGCTATGCGTGAGCGCGCCGAGCTCCTGGGCGGTAAACTGGAGATAGACTCGCGGCAAGGTGACGGAACAACTATCGTGATAAGGCTGCCAGTGGAGAAAGAAGCGTGAGGCGAGGTTGGAGAAGAGGAAGAAGCGGGAGCCCATAAAGGTGATGGTGGTCGATGACCACGAGGTGGTGCGGGAGGGCGTGGTTCGCATCTTGGAGAGGCAGGGCGGCATCACGGTGGTGGCCCTGGCGCGGACCGGCGAGGAGGCTATGGACAAGATCCGCCTCTTCGAGCCGGAAGTGGTGACGGTGGATATCGAGCTGCCGGGGATCAACGGCATCGAACTGATAAGGAGGATCAAGAGCGAATACCCGGACATCGAGGCGGTGGCTCTGACGGTCTATGACGACGAGGAGTTCGCCAAGCAGGCCATCAAAGCCGGCGCGATAGGCTACGTGATCAAGGACGCGGCCCAGGAGGAACTGGTCCAGGCCGTGCGGGCTGCGGCCGCGGGGGAATCCCTAGTCTCCACCTCCGTGGCGCGCAAGCTGCTGCGGGAGATCAAGGAGCCGCCCAAAGCCCGTCGCTATAAGGCCGAGGACTTCGAGGGTCTGTCCGAAAGGGAGCTGGATGTCCTCAAGCTGATGGCCAAGGGCCTGGATAATCGGCAGATCGCTGGCCAGCTCTTCATCAGCGAGTTGACGGTGAAGGTGCATATCCGGAACATCTTCCGCAAGCTGGGCGTGGGGGATCGCACCAAGGCGGTCATCTATGCAATAGACAAGGGCCTCGCCTAGCCAGCCCGCTGAGGATTAACATCTATTTGGGCTTGGCCCAAATAGATGTTAACTACAATAGGGGGTCTGCCCCGAAAATGGCATTCAGCGTACCATATATTGTGGCTCACCGAGGTGGTGCGCTGAACCTATTTCCCTCTCTGATGGGGCCACTACCATGGCATGAGCGGCTGATCCCAGAATTTAGCAAATCCGTTAGAAGGGGATGAAGGAGGATGGATAGCCGCGCAGATAGGGATAGCGCGCCAGCACCGAGCGCAGGTTCATTACCGGGGCGAAGATTTCTGGGCCTACCGTTATCCGGGAGCGCCCGTAGCCCAGGTTGATCACCTCTGATGCCGGCTTCTCGTGGTTCACGTATTCGTAGAGACCCTCCAGCTTGCCTGCGACAAGGACGGGCGATATCGGGTTATCCACGCTCACTTCCATGAGATACTCTTTCTCCGCCAGGCGCATGGAATTAGCCCACCCCAGGGAGACCAGGCTGGTGAGGAAGGATTGGGAGAGCCCTATCTCCTTCACTCCGGCCGCTCCCGGTAGGGAGCCCTGCAATTGGGCCAGCGTGCGCCCGGCCGCTATAGCCTTGAGGTTCGTCTCATGGGCCGGATCGTCCTGATCCAGTTGACCGAGGATTCCCTGCAGTGTGCTCACGGGCA
>JAHEXQ010000176.1 GCA_023252035.1 Actinomycetes bacterium | reverse complement strand
CTTCGACCGTATCATTCTGTTGGATCCCCGCAACGACATGGCCTATCTGAAGAAGAGCTACGCCATCGGCTCGCTCGGAAACGAGGAGGTCGAGATGGAGCTTATCGAGAAGTGCCTGGACCTGAACCCCGAGAACAAGTACGCGTTGAGCAACAAGGGCGCGCTGTTCATGGAGCGCGGCGACTACGATGCGGCGCGGCAGCTCTTCAGCAAAGCCCTGGAGGTGGATCCGGATTACTCCTGGGCCATCTACAACATGGCGTGCCTCTACAGCCTGCAGGACCAATACGATCTCGCCATCGTCAACCTGAAACAGGCCTTCGAGCTGGACCCCATGCTGAAGCGCGATGCCGCTTCCGATGAATGCCTGGACAAGATAAAAGAGAGGCACGAGTTCAAGAAACTGATAAACTCTTGAGTATTGCGGAGACGCCGCCTCGGCGGAGTGAACTTGAAAGGAGTTCTTATGGCAAAGCTGGAGAAGAAACTGAACAAGGCCGACAAGAAAGCGAGCAAGGCGGAGAAGAAAGCCGCCAAGCTGAGGAAGAAGGCAGACAAGCTCGCGAAGAAGGTAGAAAAGAAGAAGTAGGCGAAAACAACAATCGCCTTTTATCGCAAGAAATTACAACTTCATGAAACTGATTGAGCCCGCCTGATGGCGGGCTCAATTATGCGAACAGAAAGGTGCCTAGAACTTGGGCGCTTTAACACGCTCGGTATTATGATGTACTGGCTTTCCCGACCGTTATCAGCACCTCGGCCCCGGGAGAAGCGTTAGAACCGCCCCCCGGATATTGGCTGATGACTATGCCCACCATGTCGGCGCTGGAGGGCATATAGTACACTTTTGCGCTGAAACCCGCGCCCACCAGGGTGTTGATGGCGTCCGCCTCGGTCATATTCACGACACCGGGGATGTGGGAACTCTGGACCGGACCGTCACTGACGGTAATGGTCACGGTCGAGCCCCGACGGGCCCGGGTGCCGCCGCCGGGCGATTGGTCTATAACGGTCCCCGGAGAGGCCGAGGAGGAGGGGACGTGGCGCTCCTGCACGGCAAAGCCCTGGGCGGAGAGCACCCGCGTAGCGCCAACTGCGGACATCCCTCCCACACTAGGTACCAAGGCCATGGATGTATCGTAAGTGTGAATGTTGCAGCGCTGCGTGGGGACCTCCGAGGTGGGCATGGATCTCGTTTCCGGATGGGGACAATATTCCGTTGCCAACAGCCCGCTCTCCGAGCAGATGGTGACCGTCTGCATATCGCTATCCTGATCGCCCGTGAGCGCCGCTTCTGGGAAGGGCGTGGGTTCCACGCCTTCCAGCGCCCTCTGCATTACATAGCGCCAGATCTGGGCCGGGAAGGTGCCTCCGTAAACTGTGATGCCATGCACGCTGCGCATGGGCACCAGCCCTTCCGGATATCCCACCCAGACGGCCGCACAGAGATCGGGGGTGTATCCGCAGAACCACGCGTCTGTGTTGTTGTCCGTGCTGCCCGTCTTGCCGGCCTGCGGCCGCCCCATCTGAGCCGAGCGTCCCGTACCGCTACTTACGACTTCCTGCAGCAACTCGTTCTCGGTATTGGCTACATCCTCACGGAGTACCCGTTTGCTGGTGACCCCGTTCTCCAGCAGAACGTTGCCGTCGGCATCGGTTACCTTGGTTACGGCGACGGGATCGCAATGCAAGCCGTTGTTTGCCAGCGTGCCGTAGGCGCTCGCCATCTCCAGCGGATTCACTCCGTGCTCCAGACCTCCGATCGCGATGGCGGGGTTGGCGTTCACCGGGCTGGTTATGCCCATATCCCGGGCCATGGAGACGACGCGCTCCACTCCCACGTCCTTTATCAGCCGCGCATAGACTACGTTTATGGAGCGGATAGTCCCCTCCCGCAGGCTGACCTCCCCATAGCTCGCACCCTCGTTGTTCTGCACTTTCCACTTGGTCCCGTCCGGGAAATCCAGCGTGGTATTGCTGGAATCGTACATTTTGGATGGGGATATCCCGACGGACAGCGCCGCTGCGAGCACGAACACCTTGAAGGCAGAGCCCGGCTGCCTGCCTCCCTGCGCGGCGATGTTGTACTGTGAGGAAGTAAAGTCCTGGCCGCCTACCATGGCCTTTATCTGTCCGGTCCTGGGATCTAGCACGACCATGGAGGCGGTGGGGTCTCCCGGCTCGTCCAGGATGTTGGCGATGGCCTCCTCCGCTATGGTCTGGATGTTCAGGTCCACCGTGGTATAGACGCGCAGCCCGCCGCGGAAAACGGCATCGTCTCCGAACTGCTGCTTGAGATATTGTGTGACGTACTCCGTAAAGTAGGGGGCCACCGGGTTTGGTACTTTCTCCGGTATCGGTTGGACTGCGATGGGTTCCTGTTTGGCCCGCTCGGCCTCCGCCTCGCTGATATAGTTGAGCTGCACCATCTTGTTAAGCACGACGTCGCGACGTTCCTTTGTCTTCTTCGAGGCGAAATAAGGTGAATAGCCGTTGGGAGACCTGATAATACCGGCGAGAAGCGCGCACTCGCCCAGGGTCAATTCGTTGGGCGCCTTATTGAAGAAGACCCAGCAAGCGGTTTTTACGCCATAGCACCCCTGCCCGAAATAGACGTCGTTCAAGTACATCTCCAGAATCTGCTGCTTGGAATACTTCTTCTCTAACCGGAAGGCGAGGTTGGCCTCCTCCACCTTGCTCCAGTAGGTGCGCTGACTCTCCGCCAGCGTGTTCTTCACGTATTGCTGTGTGATAGTGCTGCCGCCCTGAACCACGCCGCCCTTCACCACATTTATCCAGAAAGCCCGCGCGATTCCGTACCAGTCCACACCCTTGTGCTGGTAGAAGCGCTCATCCTCGATGGCGATGACCGCGTGCTGCAGTTGCTGCCCGATCTGGTCCAGGGGCACGTTCTCCCGGTTCTGCTCCCCGTGCAACTCGGCGATGACCGTGCCGTCCGCGGCGAATATCTTTGAGGTCTGCGCTCGCCTCAGGTCCTTGATAGTCTCGAGTTTGGGCAGCCCGATACCGGTATAGAACCACAAGAGGAAGCCGCCGGCGAGCAGGCCGAAGCAGATCAGGAAAGCCAGAACGATTCTTAAGAAAACCTTCAATTTCTTCTCTCACCTGGTTTTTGTTCTTTACCACAAAAATTATATCAGTTGCCGGAGCTCAACAGCGGTTTCATCCCGCATATTTCATATGAAACAGGAAGGATTCTCCACTTGTATTGCTTAAGCATGCATTAGAAAGCCAATTATTGGCCATCTAATACTCCAGGGGGCGAGAATCCAATGGGTGCAGCGCAAAACGGGGGTCTGAGGCTGCGTTTCGGCCGCCGTCTAAGGCTCGAATTCCGGGGAGCGAAGATAACGACAGACGCGGGTTTGCTCGCAGTAAGAGAGCTAGACGAGATGATGGGCCTCACCGACATGGCGGCGGATTTGATTATCGAAGCGAGTACCGGCAAGAACATTCAGCACCAGATACCGGGGCTTCTTCGCCAGTCGGTCTATGCCCGTCTTGCGGGATACGAGGACACGAACGACCAGGAGGCTCTGGCTAGAGACCCGGCGATGAGGGCGGTCATAGGCAAGAGGGCACTTGAGAGGACCGCCGCCAGCTCCGGGACGGTGTCGCGCTTCGAGACGGATATCCTTACCCAGGAGCGGAACATCGGCGCCCTTTCCTCGCTCAACAGCGCATGGGTAGAAAAGGCGGTGTCGCTCTCGAATACGAAGAAGGTAATCCTCGACATAGACAGCTCAGAGTCTCCCGTTTACGGGAACCAGGAGGGCTCAGCCTACAACGGCCACTTTGCATCAACCTGCTATCACCCGCTCTTCTGCTTCAATCATTTCGGCGACTGTGAGGGGGCCGTGCTTCGGCCGGGGAACGTCCACTCGGCTAACGGGTGGAAAGAGTTCCTGGACCCGATGGTGGACAGGTACGGGGAAATGGGAAAGAAGCTCTACCTGAGAGGGGACGCCGCCTTCGCGATACCCGACATCTATGAGTACCTGGAGGGCAAGGGCGTCCTCTACGCCATCAGACTTCCCGCCAACCAGGTACTCTCGAGGGAGATAGACCACCTCATGACCCGACCGGTTGGAAGGCCATCGAGAAAGCCGAAGGTGTTTTTCCACTCCTTCTCTCACCGGGCTGGTTCCTGGAAGAAGTCCCGGCGGGTGATAGCCAAGGTGGAGTGGCACCAGGGCGAGCTCTTCCCCCGGGTGGGCTTCATCGTTACAGACATGTCGTCCTCACCTGAAGCCGTCGTCCACTTCTACAACCGGCGAGGCACATGTGA
>JAHEXQ010000032.1 GCA_023252035.1 Actinomycetes bacterium | reverse complement strand
CTCGGCCTCATCACCTTGGCGGCCCGTTGTGCCGCTTAACTCTACCGAACCGCCGTGTACGGACCCGTACGCACGGTGGTGTGACAGGGACAGCCCGCGAGGGCTTACCTATGTCGATCTTCCGTCTGGCCGGCTATTACGGCTGGGGCGCACCCGGCGGCGGGGGAGGTAGCGGGGGCAGTTTCTCCTTGGGCGTCTTGGGCTGCTTCACGAGAACCGGGATCCTCTTCCTGCTCACCAGGTGCAGCGTCAGGAGGCTCGCGCCCAGCAAGAGAATCAGAGCGAAGACGGCTATGAGAATGGGGCGGTTATTCTTAATCCAGTTCCACATCCCGGTAGAAGCGGACTTCCAGGGCAACACGTAGGTTATGACTTTCTTGGTGGTGTCGTAAGCCATGTTCGTCGCCCCCTGGGGTGTTTTCACGGTCGTGGTCAGAGCCACTTCCATGTTCTCCCACAGAGTTATCTCGCTGTTCGCGATGAACTGATCCTCAAAAACCATCTCGCCGGCGCTCTCGTCCGCAGGCTTGGACGGGTAGCCGTAGAGTATCCAGTTATCGCCCTCGTTGTAGGCGCCGCCGGGATTATCGTAGGTCACCGTCACGGTAGCTCTCCGGGCGTTCACCTTCACTTCGAAGTTGGGAATCTCCCGCACATCGGTATCCTGGGTGTAGTTGCGGGAGAGCAGTGAGGGATAATCCTCGAAGACGGCACCGTTGGCGTCAAACCAGCCCTTGTCGTACTTCAGGACGTCCGTGCAATGCACGTCTCCTACGGAGTTTATCTCCAGCGTGAACTCCTCTTCGATATCCACGGTAGTGGCGGCCGCGGCCCGACCCCCGCCACCCGGGGCCCAGAGGAGCATGCCCGCCAGGAGCAGCATGCATGGAATCAGGACCGCCATCTTGCTGATGCGGCCGGCAATGCCGGATATTCTTGCCACGCGCTTTACCATGACGGCACCACCCCTTTCCGCCACTGCTCGCGCACATCGATGGGGAAGAAGGTCCCTCGGTCTATCTGCTCGTTCATCCAGTCGGTGGCGTCGCTCACGGCCATGGCCGCCGTGACGCCCGCGATGCCTATCTCCGTCTCCTCCAGGGGATAGATATCGCCGCTCTCAGGCAACTCGAAGGCCACCTGGCAATGTCCTTCGCTGAACACCAGGTAGGTCTTGATGCCCACGGCCTCAGCCAGGGAGGAGAATAACAACGAGAGGTCCACGCAGTTGCCGCCCCGGTTATTCAGGGTCTCCACCGGGAACTGGATGTGCTGGCCGGACTCCGCGGTCCAGAAAGTATTCGGCTCCGAGATGTACTGCATGCCGTAACCTTGCAGCCCCGTCCAGATGCTCGCGATGGCATTCAGGGTCTCATCGTCCGTATCCGTGGAGATACCGGCGGTGAGCGCCTTGGCCGCTTCCTGGATCACCGGGTCGTTGGTGGTCACGTAAGCGGGCAGGAGTGTGGCGTTGTCGTAAGAATCCGCAAAATTCCAGTCCACGATATCCTCGGGGTTCATAAAGGTCCAGACGAAATCGTTCTTTCCGAGGAAATAGAACTGGCCCATGGCCTGCTTGGGCTGGCTGAGTCCCTCGTAGCTGTACTGCATGGTCACTTCCGCCGCGGTTTTTGTGTTGATCTTCTGCATGTCCTCTGCGCGGAAGTCGGGCCAGCAATAGTCTCGCACCGTCTCTCCAGGGACTATCTCCGGGTAGTTCTCGGCATTGGTCCAGTCGCAGTAGTTCTGGATCTTGTAGGATATGCTGAGATCTTTCACCGGGACGTCGCCGGTGTTGGTGATGAGCGTGCGGGCTGCCCACACGTTCGCGTTCTGGCCGCCGTAGATCTTGTAGGCGCCAGTGAGCACTTCCGGGATGACGTACAACTCCACCTTCAGGTGAGGCTCTTTCGCCGCCTCCGAGTGCGGCACGACGCTGAGCATAAGTCCGAAAACCGAGCCGGCTAAGAGGGCGATCGCAAGGATCAATACCCAGGTTCTGCGCCAAAAGCTCATTGCTACCTCCATCCTTGGCGTTCCGTTGCGGATGATTTCTATTTAGCACCGCCCCGCGGAAAGTGTCAACGATGAGCCAGAACGCCCGAGAATCCCTCTGAGACCGGCTCCGCCAACATAGCGCTCGGTCCGCTTAGGGCATTAACTACAAACTGGGCCTGCCCCGGATTGTAGTTAACGGCAGGGGCTGCCCGTCCGCTTCGGTTGCACGGCCGGGAGCTGGTTGGGTAGTATCGTTATATGAGCGCAGAAGGGCACCCAAGGACAGACGGAAACTCTTTGGCGGACAATCTCTCCGCCCTCGAGGATCTTTTCGAGGAGATGCGGAACCGGGATGGGGTAGAGAGGCATCTACTCTTCGAGAAGGCGCTGGAGTTAATCCATACATGCCAGGCCATGATAGATGAAGAGGAGAAGCCGGCTTGAAGGCACCGCTGCTCGAGTCCATCGACGATATCCAAGACCTCCAGGCGCTCCCGCTGGAGCTGCTTCCCCAACTTGCCTCCGAAATCCGGGAAGTCATTATCCGGACGACCTCGCGTGTGGGCGGACACCTTGCGTCCAGCCTGGGGGTGGTGGAGTTGACCATCGCGCTGCATTACTGCCTGGATAGCCCGCACGATAAGTTGATCTGGGACGTCGGACATCAGAGCTACGCCCACAAACTGCTGACGGGCCGCTTACAGGATTTCGACTCTCTCAGGACGCTGGGTGGGCTCAGCGGTTTTCCCAAGCGGGCGGAGAGCCCGCACGACATCGTGGAGACGGGCCACGCCAGCACATCCATAAGCTACGCGCTGGGCCTGGCCATTGCGCGAGATCTGGCGGGGGAGGACTACCGGGTGGTAGCGGTGATCGGGGATGGCGCCCTCAGCGGGGGCCTATCCTACGAAGCCCTCAACCAAGCCGGGCACCTGAAGAAAAACCTTCTTATAGTGCTCAACGATAACGGCATGGCCATCTCCCAGAGCGTGGGCGCTCTCTCCACTTACCTGAGCCAGTTGAGCCTCCGTCCCGATTATCGTCGCGTCAAGAAAGAGGTTAAATCGGTACTGCGTGTCGTGCCCTTCGTGGGGGACAGGCTGGAGCAGTGGATAACCGCCTTCAAAGAGCGCGCCAAGAACTTCCTGATCCCGGAGTTCATCTTCGAGGAACTGGGCATCAACTACGTTGGCCCCATAGACGGCCATAACATCAAGGATATGGTTAAAGACATCAGGCTGGCGGTACAGGCGGAGGGGCCGAACCTCCTGCATGTACGCACCTCTAAAGGGAGGGGATACGCGCCGGCCGAGAGGAACCCGGACTATTTCCACGGCACCGGGCCCTTCGACATCGCCACGGGTAAATTGACCAAACGGGAGTCCCACGCATCCTACACGGAGGTCTTCGGGCGCACGCTCTGCGAGATGGCCGAGGAGGATGAGAAGATCGTGGCTATCACGGCCGCTATGACTATCGGTACGGGCCTGGTGGAGTTCGAACGCCGCTTTCCCAAGCGTTTCTTCGACGTTGGTATCGCCGAACCGCATGCGGTGACTTTGGCGGCAGGCATGGCCCTGGGAGGTCTGCGGCCGGTTGTGGCCATATACTCTACCTTTCTGCAGAGGGCCTTCGATCAGTTGTCCCAGGAGATCTGCCTTCAGAACCTCCCCGTCATCCTTGCGGTCGACCGGGCGGGCCTGGTGGGTGAAGACGGGCCCACGCACCACGGCTCCTTCGACCTCTCCTATCTGGGACTCCTGCCCAATATGACCGTCATGGCCCCGAAAGATCAGTCCGAGCTGCGCGACATGATGTTCACAGCGCGCCAACTGGTCGGCCCCTGCGCCATCCGCTATCCCCGCGGGGCCGGCCCCGGCGCGAATCCGGAGGAGAAGCCTCAAGCGCTGCCGCTGGGAAAGGCCGAGGTGCTGGCAGTCGGTGCACGAGTCTGCCTGGTCGGCCTGGGCAGAACGGTTCAGTACGTCCTGGACGCGGCGGAGCAACTGGCAGCCTATAGTATCAACCCTACCGTGATCAATGCGCGTTTCATGAAGCCCCTGGACCGGGACCTGTTCCTGGACCTGGCTGCCTCGCACGAACTGCTTCTCACCGTGGAGGACAACGCTCTGCGAGGAGGCTTTGGGGAAAAGGTCACCTGCCTGATAAGGGACGCGGGCATTTCCTGCGACCTTATCTCGCTCGGACTGCCCGACTACTTCGTGGACCATGGAGACGTGGAAACCCTCCATCGCCACCTGGGAACGGACGGGAATGGCATCGCTGCTGCGGTGGTCGCCCGGCTCGCGGCCGTTTCGGAAGGCTATGGGTTCCCCCAAGCCTGAGACCAACGCAACCAGGCTGGATTCCCTTCTTCTCCAGAGAGGTTATTACTGCTCCCGCGAGGAAGCCCAGCGCGGCATTCTGGCGGGAGAGGTGGTTATCGAAGGGAAAGGCTCGCGTCTCACGCCCGGAATGCTGGTCAGAGAGCCGGAGAAGGTCATCGTGAAAAGGAAGAAAGCGAGCTACGTTTCTCGCGGGGGCGAGAAACTGGCGGCTGCCATGGACGCCTGGCGCATACGGGTTGAAGGCATGGAAGCCATGGACGTAGGGGCCTCCACCGGTGGGTTCACCGACTGCCTCCTGCGCCGGGGCGCGGCGCACGTGACGGCCATCGATGTCGGATACGGGCAGCTCGACTGGAATATCAGGCAGGATCCCCGCGTGACGGTGATGGAGCGTACGAACGTCCGCCACCTGGACCCCGAGAGCCTGCCCTACCGGCCCAACCTCATCGTTGTGGACGTCTCCTTTATCTCCTTGAAACTCGTCATCCCGGTCATAGTGAGAGCGCTGTCGGCGGACGGGCGTATAATTACATTGCTGAAACCGCATTTTGAGGCGGGCAAGGACCAGGTGGGTAAAGGCGGGGTGGTGCGGGATCCAGGGGTCCATCTGGATGTGCTCCGGCAGCTCGTCGCCTGGCTCCGGGAATCCCGCATCTCGGTGAAGGGAATAATACGCTCGCCGTTGAAGGGTCCTGCCGGCAATATCGAGTTCCTGATGCTGCTGGAGCCCGGAGAGGGTTGGCCCGAAGATGAGGAGCTGGAGCGCATAGTGCGGGAAGCGTGGTCGGTATGATGGATGTCGTGGGCATCGTCCCCAATACTTACAAAGCGAACGTCCTGGAGGTCACCGGCAAGCTAGCCACCTGGCTCCAAGGGCAGGGCAAGACCGTGCGGGTACTCCAGGAGGACGCCCAGGTGCTGCGCCTGGAGGACCTGAGCCGTCCCCGTAAGGATTTCACCGATGGCCTTGATGTGATCCTCGCCCTGGGTGGCGACGGCACCGTATTGAGAGCCGTGGACCTGGCCTACGAGCGTTCCACGCCGCTGCTCGGCATCAACCTGGGGAGGATGGGCTTCCTCACGGCCTTCGGCCAGAGGGAGATGTACGAATCCCTGGGCCGCGTACTGCAAGGCGAATTCAGGGTGCAGCAGCGCACCCTGCTCGAGTGCAACATCCATCGCCCCGGTGAGGAGCGCTTGTTCCACGCCCTGAACGAGATCGTCGTCGGCCGCACCACGCTGCGGCGCATGGTGCGCCTGGATGTCTACATCAACGGCGAGTACTTCAACTTCTACCTGGGCGACGGGCTCATCTTCGCCACGGCTACCGGCTCGACGGCTTACTCGCTTTCCGCGGGCGGCCCCATCATGGAGCCCAACCTCAACTGCATGCTCATGACGCCCATCTGCTCCCATTCGCTTATGGCCCGCTCGGTGGTGCTGGCTGCGGAGGACCGTGTAGAGATCAGGTTGCCGCCTCAAAAGGTTAACCCGGCTCTCTCCGTCGATGGGCGCGAGGAGCTGCAGCTCGAGCTGGAGCAGGTCATCGAGCTGCGCGCGGCACAGCGCGCCCTGCCCCTGGTGAAACTTCCCGAATACTCCTTCTTCGGACTTGTCCGGCAGAAGTTCAAGTTCCCCGAGGAGTAGCATGATCAGGGCCCTGCATATACGCAACATGGCCTTGATCGAAGAGGTGGACCTGGAGTTCGGCCCGGGCCTCAACGTGCTCACGGGAGAGACGGGTGCTGGCAAGACGGTCATCATCGGAGCGCTTGGTTTGCTACTGGGCGGAAGGGCGGATGCCGATATGGTGCGCACCGGCGCCGAAGCTATGGAGATCGAAGGCATCTTCGACTGGCCAGGGGGCGGCGAGGACGGGCCTGAGTTGGATGTCGCACGGTCCGATGGGGACGAGCGAGAACTACTTATTAGGCGGGTAATGTCCTGCGAGGGCCGCAGCCGATGCTCCATCAACGGCCGTCTGGCCACGGTCAGCGCGCTCGCCGAAACGGCGGGTACGCTCGTGGAGATACACGGACAGCACGAACATCAGCGACTCCTGCGCGCTTCTACCCATGGAGCCTACCTGGACCGCTACGGCGGCGAGCAACATCTGGCTAAGGTCCTGTCCTGCCGCGACCTTTTCCGGCGCTGGAGCGCGGTCCGCCGGGATTTGGAGGAGTTGCGCCAGTCGGAGGGAGAGCGTGAGCGCCAGATGGAGCTGCTCGGTTTCCAGGTGCGCGAACTGGAGTCAACGGATGAGCAAGAGGGCGAATATAACTCCCTGCTGCTCGAACGCCGGAGGCTGCAGAATGCGGAGTTGCTGTGTGCCCAGGCTTCCGAGGCTTGCGCGCTCATCGGCGGAGACGAGAACATGTCCGGCGCTGCGGATGCAGCGGCTCACGCCTCTCTGCTGGCATCCAAGATAGCGCAACTGGACCCCTCGCTGGCGGATGAGGCCGCCGCGCTCGAGGATGTCGGCCTCCGCCTGCGCGAGGCCGCCAGGGCTTTTGCAGCCTACCGGGACGGCATCCACTTCGATCGGCAGAAGATGGAAGAGTTGGAGTCACGCTTGCGGCTACTGGGCGAGTTACGCCGTAAGTACGGCGCCGACTATGAGGAGATACTGGATTTCTTGAAGAAGGCCCGGGACAGGCTTTCGCTGTTCGAGAACCACCAGGCGAGGCTGGACTACCTCCAGCGACAAGCTGAGGAACTGGAAGCCGGGTTGCATACCGAAGCCGGTGAGCTGGCCCCGCGGCGCCGCGAACTGGCCCAGAATCTGAGCCGGGACGTGAATGCGGAACTGGAGGACCTCAACATGGGGGGCATGTCCTTCCGGGCCGGGGTGGAGGATGCCAGCACCCTTCTGGAGACGGGGGTGGACGTGGTGGAGTTCACGGTATCACCGGCTCCCGGTGAACCCTATCGCCCCATGGCCAAGATCGCTTCCGGCGGCGAGCTTTCCCGCATCATGCTTGCTCTAAAGATCGTGCTGGCGGGAGCCGACAAGGTCCCGGTGCTGGTATTCGATGAGGTGGACTCGGGTATAGGCGGAGTAACCTCCGGCGTGCTGGGCCGCAAACTCTCGCGCCTCTCCCTCTATCACCAGGTATTCTGCGTCACTCACTTGGCGCAGATCGCGAGTTTCGCGGACCGGCAGTTCCACGTCTTCAAGGAGCCGCGCAATGGCGCCACGGTGACCAGGGTACGCAGCTTGCAGGGAGAGGAGCGCCTCGATGAGATATCGCGCATGCTGGGAGGGGATAGCCAGGTGGCGCGCGAACACGCCCGCGAGCTGATGGTGCAGGCACAATCCGAAAAAGGGACCTGAATCTTCGATTACGTTCTTGCGAGCCCCGACCGATACTCCTATACTTGGTAGCATAGAACCGGTCGATTTTTAGGAGTGGTCTATATTTGAGAGCAGGCAAAGGGCTGCGAGAGACAGGCGATCATAACGGGATCCCGAAATGTTCCAGGGGTCCCGACTCCTTTTTTGGGAACAGTTGCCGGGGAGCAATAGACGATGGCACCAGGAGGTTCGAGCATGCCGGTTAAATTCATATTCGTGACAGGCGGAGTATCGTCGTCTTTGGGGAAAGGCATCACCGCGGCGTCTCTCGGCAGGCTGTTGAAGGCGCGCGGCCTGCGAGTGACTATGCAGAAGATGGACCCCTACATCAACGTGGACCCCGGGACCATGAACCCCTTCCAGCACGGAGAGGTCTTCGTAACCGACGACGGAGCCGAGACGGACCTGGACCTGGGACATTACGAACGTTTCGTGGATGAGCACTTGCACCGCGACAACAACGTCACCACCGGCGCCATCTACTGGTCCATCATCAACCGCGAGCGCAAAGGCGAGTTCCTGGGCGGGACCGTTCAGGTCATTCCCCATATTACCAACGAGATAAAGGCTCGCATCCTCAATCTCACCAAGCTGGACGATGTCGATGTGGTCATCACCGAGATCGGCGGGACAGTGGGCGATATCGAGAGCCTGCCCTTCATCGAGGCCATCCGGCAGTTCAAAAAGGACGTGGGCGAGGAAAACGTGATGTACATCCACGTGAGCCTGGTGCCCTTCATCGGGCCGGCGGCGGAGCAGAAGACGAAGCCCACGCAGCACAGCGTCAAGGAATTGCGCTCCATCGGGGTGCAGCCGGACGTCATCGTCTGCCGCTCGGAGAAGCCGATAGAGAGAAACCTCAAGGAGAAGATATCCCTGCTCTGCGACATAGATATCGAGGCGGTCATCTCCGCCGCCGATGCGGACTTGATTTACGAGGTGCCCCTGCTGCTGCATAAGGAAGGGCTAGGCGAATACGTGGCCCGGCACCTCTGCCTGGGCGACCGCCACGAGGACCTGACCGAATGGATAGAGATGGTGGACCGCATCAAGTCGGCCAAGGAGGAAGTTGACATCGGCGTAGTGGGCAAGTACGTGAACCTGCCGGACGCCTACTTGTCCATCATCGAGAGCCTGAAACACGGCGGCTATGCGCACGGGGCCAAGGTGAACATCCACTGGGTCACCTCCGACGATATCGAGTGCGACAACGCCGACGATATCCTCTGCAACCTGGACGGCATCCTGGTTCCCGGCGGCTTCGGGGTGCGGGGTGTTGACGGGAAGGTGGAAGCCATACGCTACGCGCGTGAGAAGAAGCTGCCCTTTCTGGGGATCTGCCTGGGCCTGCAGTGCGCGGTCATCGAGGCGGCGCGCAACATAGCCGGGCTTCCCCTGGCCAACAGCTCCGAGTTCGATCCTTCCACACCCGATCCGGTCATAGACATCCTGCCCGAGCAGAGGGATATAGAGAAGATGGGCGGGACCATGCGGCTGGGGCTGTATCCCTGCCGGCTGGATCCCCAGAGCAAAGCCTACGCAGCTTACGCGGAAAACGTCATCTTCGAAAGACATCGTCACCGCTACGAGGTGAACAACCGGTACCGCACCATCCTCAAGCAGGCGGGCATGGTCTTCTCCGGCCTGTCGCCCGACGAGAGGCTGGTAGAGGTCATAGAGCGCGACGACCACCCATGGTTCGTGGCCAGCCAGTACCATCCGGAGTTCAAGTCCCGGCCCAACAAACCCCATCCGCTTTTCCGGGACTTCGTGGGAGCCGCACTGCGGCAGCGTCGCCAGCGGGAGACCGCCAAGAATAGCGTTACGGCCGCGGAAAAGCTTAACTGAGACAGGACGGTTAACCTCATGCCTCTGCGGGAGCGTCTTATGGCGACTTTCCTGGAACTCGTGGACATCGACAGCGAGAGCTATCACGAGTACGCCATCTCTCGTCATCTGCAGGCCATAGCCGGCAGGCTGGGGTTGGAATCCTTTTCGGACTCGGCGGGCGAACGGCTCGGTTCTGAGACCGGCAATCTCTACATCCGCGTACCCGCGAGGGGACGGGATATTCCGCCACTCTGCCTAAGCGCGCATATAGATACGGTGGCGCCGGGGCGGGGAGTCGTGGCCGTGGTGCGGGACGGGGTCATACGCAGCTCCGGCGAGACCGTACTTGGCGCCGATTGCAAGGCGGGCGTCGCCGCCATTCTCGAGCTGCTCTACATGTCAGCCGAAGGCGGCCTGAGGCACGGACCCCTGGAGATCCTCTTCAGTGTGGCCGAGGAGCAGGGATTGCGCGGAATCCGCTGCATCGATACGAACAATCTGGCGTCCCGAAAAGCACTGGTTCTGGACGGCCCGGGCCCGGTGGGCATCGCCATTACCGCCTCGCCCACGCAGGATAACCTCGATTTCGTAGTGCGGGGGAAGGCGGCACATGCTGGCGTGGAGCCCGAGGCCGGCGTTAATGCCATCCAGGCGGCAGCCCGGGCCATAGCGGGGATGTCCCTGGGGCGCATCGACGCGGCCACCACCGCCAGTATCGGTATCATCAAGGGAGGCACGGCCGTCAACATCGTGCCGGACAGGGTAGTGATCCGCGGAGAGGTTCGCTCGCACGATCCGGCCAGCCTCCGGAAGCAGGAGGAGCATATGGTAAGTGTGGCTCGCCGGGCTTGCGAGGAGTATGGGGCAACCCTGGAGGTTGAGGTACAGAGGGCCTATGACGGATACGCTGTACCCGACGGCGAACCGCTTCTGCGGCTGGCGGAACTGGCGGCGATCGAGGTGGGACTGACTTTTGGCGCCGTTCCCACGGGGGGAGGAAGCGACGCCAATTTCCTGAACTCCGTTGGCATAACCGCGCTTGTCCTGAACACGGGGGCGAGGGCGTGCCATACGACGGACGAATATATCGAGCAGTCTGAGATGGAAAACCTGACGCGGATGGTCGCCGCCATGCTGGAGTTGTCGGGCACCGGGCTGCCCTCCTGAAAGTCTCGGGCGCGCAAGCCGGCGATCGGATGCTGAACATCAAAGGAAGAGAGATGCATGAGCTGATAGAACGCAAAACGATCTTCGAGGGCCACGTGGTCGGGCTCTACCTGGACCAGGTGCTGCTTCCCAACGGCAAACCGGTGGAGCGAGAGGTGGTACTGCATGGAGGAGCCGTGGGCATGGTCCCCCTGGACACGGAGGGCTGCTTAACCATGGTGCGGCAATACCGCCACGCCACGGGCGAATATCTGCTGGAGATACCGGCCGGGAAGCTGGACGAGGGAGAGTCGCCGGAATCCTGTGCCGCCCGCGAGTTGATCGAGGAGGTCGGGCTGGCGCCGGGCCGTCTGATAAAGCTCTCCGAATTCTACACCTCACCGGGATTCTCCAACGAGGTTCTGCACCTTTACCTCGCCCTGGATCTTGAGCCGCGGGAAGCCGCTCCGGAGGAGGACGAGTTCCTGGAGGTTGAGCGCATGCCCCTCGAGGAAGCCCTGGAAGCCGTAGGCAGACTGGAGATCCGTGACTCCAAAACCGTCGCGGGAATAGCCTTGGCGTCGCTCTGGCGAGCCACCCGGGACGGCCGGAAAGAGGTCCGGTGAGCGATAAGCGCACACCGCTTGAGGAATCCGCGGTGGAGTTCCTGCGCTATCTGGGCGTGGAGAGAAGCTCCTCCAAGAACACCCTGGACTCCTACGGATTGGATATCCGACGCTATGTCGGCTTCCTGGCTTCGCAGGGCGTGGAGGATCCCGGCGACATCGACGCTAACCTGGTGGTCAGCTTCATGGGACACCTGGCCTCCCAAGGCCTCTCCCAGCGCAGCGCGGCCAGGATCGCGAGCTCCGTGAGGAGCTTCCATGCTTTTTTGCTGCGAGAGGGGATCAGCGATACTCTGCCCACAGGGCGTCTGGAGAGCCCCCGTTTTCCGCAGAGACTGCCGCGCGTCCTCAGCCTCGAACAAGTGGAGAGCCTCCTGGAGGCGCCCGACTCCCCGGACGCCCGCGGGTCCCGCGACCGGGCCATGCTGGAAACGCTATATGCTACAGGCATGCGCATATCCGAGTTGACCGGCCTCGATGTGCCGCACCTGGACCTGGCCGAGCGCGAGGTCCGGGTCTATGGCAAAGGGGGCAAGGAGCGCCTGGTGCCTCTGGGCTCGCAGGCGGCGGCCAGCTTGGAGCGCTATTTGAGCTGGGGCCGGCCGAAACTAGCGAAGAGCGGCTCGGAGAAGGCCGTCTTTCTCAACCGCTTGGGCACGCGGCTTACGCGGCAGGGCTGCTGGAAAATCATCCTGGGGCATGCGCAAAAGGCGGGGCTCGCCGGACTAATGACGCCTCATACCCTGCGCCATTCCTTTGCCACGCACCTGCTGGAGAACGGGGCGGACCTCAGGTCCATCCAGGAGCTGCTCGGCCATGCCAGCATAAGTACGACGCAGATCTACACGCACGTCTCCCGCGAGAAACTGCGAGAGATCTACCTGAAGGCGCACCCACGCGCCGGCTGACTTCAAATGCAGCGAGCCATCTCCGAGCCGGCCAAGCGAACATGTTCGGGGCAATTTTTTGTTCGCTTGGGGTTTCAAACCCCTGTAACCAAAAGGCTGCCCCATCGGTTGTTTCCTTAGAAGCAACTAGGGGTAGATACCAACCAAGCGTTGTGGATAAACGGCGAGGAAAGGAGGTGCTATCTGCGACAACCGGTGCAAACAATAGGGGAGGTGTTTATCGACTGTGAATCAGAATATCAAGAACTATGCTCTCAAGAGAACTCTTAACGGCCTCATCTATGTTCTTCCAACCGTATCGGATGAAAGACTTCTTAATTTCGCGGAGAAATATGTGGGATCGATAGCCTGGCCTCCCGGCCGGGATTTCATGCGCGCCATGCTTCTCCAGACAAAGAAGTATCTGCCGGGCCTTAGCAAGCCGGCCCAGAAGTCCGCCATCAATTTCGTTTCCGATGCCCTCTTCTACAAGGGGCCGTTGCGGGAAGCTTTCGAGAGAGAGACGGGCTTTTCGCCGCCGCTGGTGCTGGTGATCAGCCCGACGGTGCGCTGCAACCTGAAGTGCAAGGGTTGCTATGCGGGGGAGTATTCCAAAGAGGAAGACCTCTCGGAGGAGCTGGTAAACCGGGCCTTGAACGAGGCCAAGGCCATGGGGATATTCTTCGTCGTCATCTCCGGCGGCGAGCCCTTCAGCTGGAGCCCGCTCCTGAATATCCTGGAAACCCACCGGGATTTGACCTTCATGATCTACACCAACGGCACGTTTATCAGCGCTGACATAGCCAAACGCCTGTCGGAACTGGGCAATGCCATGCCCTGCATAAGCGTGGAAGGTTTCGAACCAGAGACGGAGAAGCGCAGGGGTCCCGGGGTTTATCCCAAGGTCCTCCGAGCCATGGCCAATCTGCGGGAGGCGGGATGTCTCTTCGCGTTCTCGGCCACGGCCACACGTGAGAATAACGAGCTGCTGGTATCGAACGAGTTCGTGGATTTCTACCGGGAGCAGGGTTGCTTCTTCGGCTGGTATTTCAATTACATGCCCATAGGGAGCAAACCCGACCTGGAGTTCGTGCCCACTCCCGAGCAGCGGGAGTACCGGCGCCAGCGCATGAACGAGCTGCGGAGCGAACGCCGCATGCTGCTCTCGGACTTCTGGAACGACGGCCCCCTCGTGGGTTGCTGTTTGGCGGGCGGCCACAGCTACCTGCACATCAACTCCCGTGGGGACGTGGAACCTTGCGTCTTCGTGCATTTCGCTGCGGACAACATCAAGGAGAAGTCCCTCCGAGAGGTGCTGGAATCGGATTTCTTCCGGGGAATACGCGAGCGCCAGCCCTACGGTGAGAACCTGCTGCGGCCGTGCATGATCATCGATCATCCGCACGTACTTCGCGAACTGGTGCAGAAATACCGGCCGCATGCCACGCATCCCGATGCGGAGGGGATCCTTCACGAGCTGCGGGATGACCTTGACGGCTATTCGTCCGCCTATGCGGCTATCTCAGACCCGGTCTGGGAGCGCGAATACGCGGTTCCGGAGGATTGCAGGGAGGGCCGCTCCAGCGCTTAGCCCGGGGCAAGATAATGCCGGGGGCGAGGACCTGGTCCTCGCCCTCTTTCTCTGGCGCACCATCCCCGTGTTTATTCAACCTCCTTCGGGCGCATAATCCTTTAACCCAATGCGGGCGGCCTGTTATAGAATAAGGAAGTCCGGAAGCGCGTAGCACCGAGGTGGTGAAGCCATTGGGTCTTAGGGACTGCATACGGGAGATAGGGCCGCTAGGTCGCTGGCTGGCCTCGGTGGACGAAGAGAGCCCGGGGTTTTTCACCACCCGGGATGCGGGAGGGATGCGCAGCCGCGTGCGCCTGGATCTCAAGGGCGGCGTCGAGTTGGGCATTCTCGAGACCTGGAACACCATCGACCGCCTGGTACGGAACTCCGAGCCGGGTCTGGGCTTCCGCGAGGCCAAAGCCAGCCTGGCTGGGATCACCGAACTGGTCTTCATGGAAGAAGTAGGGTATAGCCTGGACCTCGATGCGATGCTCCGTCTGCTCGACCCCTTCGTAGTTGCGGCGGCAGAGATCCAGTGCGCCTTCGCGCCGCAGGCGGAAAGATACTTCGTGGCGAGCAGCGATGCGGAGAAGCTGGCGGCAACGGAGTACATCAACGTGATGCGCCGCGCCCTGGTTGACCTGGGAGTCCCCCTCTGGGCGAATCCGGTCACCGAACTCATCGATGCCCTGCGCGAAGATGTCGAGGACTTCATAGAGGCGCAGAATTTCCTCGCGCTGACGAGTTCCGAACCCGAGGGGGAAGACCGCTGTGGCGAGCTCCTGGACCGGGTGGCCGGACTGGAGAGTTCTCTCGCGCACGGGCTTATGCGTCTCTTCCGATGCAACGCCCAGTCCCCGGAGGTGCGATGGCGCTTCGAGCACTTATGGCAAGGAGTCACGGAGCGGCGAGAGAATAACGAGATGGCGCAAGCGCTGATGGCGGCGCGTTGCGTCGTGGATGAGGTTTTTTTACTGGCCGGCCTGGATTTCGACGAGCTTCTGGACCGCATCGACCTGGTGGCCGACCTCTTCAGCGAAGCGGACGCGCTGCGAACCGCGGTACTCGTGGCTGAGAGCATGCCGGAGGGCGAGCCCTCCGGCGATATGGAGCTGGAGTTCCTGGCCGTGATGGAGCAGGCACTGCGAGAGATGGGCCTGGATCTCGCGGAACACCCCCCCGGTTAGCCGGAATGCTTTCCATACTTAGGAGAGACAATGCCCAGTGGCAATGACGTCCGCGTGGAACGGATCCTCTGGATCATCCTGGATAGTGTAGGCGCGGGCGCCTTACCCGATGCCGCCAGCTATGGAGATGCCGGCGCCAGCACTCTCCAGCATGTGGCGGCGGCCGTGGGTGGGCTTGATTTACCGCACCTCGGCAAGCTGGGGCTCGGCAACATCCTGCCCGTGAGAGGTGTGCCCCCCGCACAGCCGCCGGAGGGTTGCTTCGGCCGCCTCGCGGAGCTTTCGCCGGGCAAGGATAGCGCCACCGGCCACTGGGAACTGGCCGGAGTAGTCCTGGACCGTCCTTTTCCCACCTATCCCCATGGGTTCCCGCCTGATATCATCCGCGCCTTCGAGGAGCTCATCGGACGCGGCACCCTGGGCAACAAGGCGGCCTCGGGAACCGAGATCATCCAGGAGTTGGGTGGCGAGCACCTGGCCACAGGAAAACCCATCGTCTATACCTCGGTGGACAGCGTCTTCCAGATCGCCGCCCATGAAAAAGTCCTCACCCCGAAGGAGCTCTATGCTATGTGCGAAAAAGCTCGCGCCCTGCTCCGGGGAGACAACGATGTCGCCCGGGTCATAGCCCGCCCCTTCACGGGAACCAGCGGGGACTTCCGCCGCATTAACGCAGCGCGCAAGGACTTCGCCGCGCAGCCTTCGGGCCGGACCGTGCTCGATATCCTGCACGCGGCGGGCGTGCCCGTAACGGTGGTGGGTAAGATCCTGGACCTGTTCGGCGGCCGGGGGATACACCAGCACCGGCATTCGGGCAACAACGCTGAGACGCTGGACGGAATCACGGCATACCTCCGCGAACTGCCCCAAGGCCTCATCATGGCCAATCTCGTCGATTTCGACATGGTCTATGGCCATCGTAACGACGCTGCCGGCTATGCCGAAGCTCTGCGCGCTTTCGACGCAGCTCTGCCGGCGTTGCGCGGAGAAATGCGGGCGAGGGACGTCTGTCTCATAACCTCGGACCATGGCTGCGATCCCACCGTACCCGGCACGGATCACACGCGGGAATACGCGCTGCTCCTCATATTCGGCGAGCCTCTGCGGCGGGGCCTGAGCCTGGGCTCGCGCACCAGTTTCGCGGATTGCGGCGCCACCGTCGCGGATCTGCTGGGCGTGGAGCGTCCACCATCGGGAGCCAGTTTCGCTGGGGAAGTGCTAGGGTATTCTTAGCAGCGTTTCAAGGAGGTCAAGCCCTGGTGTGACAGGGGACCATCATATTCTGGAGGAGCGGGTTGGACATCATCGCAGGCCATATGAATTGCGACTTGGACGCCTTCGCGTCGATGGTGGCTGCCCAGAAGCTGTATCCCGAGGCTGTCCTCATCTTCACCGGCAGCGTCAATCAGAACGTGCGCGAGTTTATCGCCCTGCACGGCGATATGCTGGACTTCTCCGGCCTCGCCTCTCTGGATCTGCAGGCGATCCGGCGGGTCATCATGGTGGATACCAAGATCGCCGATCGCTTGGGTGAGCTCAAGCCCGTGCTGTGCAATTCCGAGGTAGAGGTCTTCGCTTTCGACCACCACCCGGGCACTCCCGAAGACCTTCCGGGTATCAAGGATTGCACCGAGTTGGTGGGAGCCACTACCACCGTCCTCGTTGGGATAATCGCGGAGAGGAACCTGCCTCTGACGCCTTTTGAGGCCACGGTCTTCGCGCTGGGCATCCACGAGGACACTGGCTCACTCACCTTTCCCACCTCTACTCCCGAAGATGCCGAGGCCATTGCCTGGTTGATGCGGCAGGGCGTGAACGTTTCGGTACTCGCCCGTTTCCTGGCGGGAGCGCTCACGGCTGAGCAGCACGCCCTGATGAATAGCCTGCTGGCCGATTTCCGCGAAGTGGATATCGCGGGGATACGCGTTTCGCTGGCCACGGCCACGGCCGACTCCTATG
>JAHEXQ010000175.1 GCA_023252035.1 Actinomycetes bacterium | reverse complement strand
GGATCCTCGATCGATCATGCTCTCTTTCAGATCGTTCTACTCCTACTTGGCGTGATATGCCTTTCCCTACGGCTGAAAACATCCCTTGACGCCATTTTGCTTGCCGAAGGTATATCGCAAATTCCTCTCTCCTTAATTCAACGTTCGTTCCCCGTCACCTGGAGGCATCTCCCCCTTGCGGAGACCGAGGCCCGTTCACTTACCCGTTGCTGCGGCCACCATGGCCTGCACGTTTTCCAGCTTGGCATCAGCGGGGATATCGCAGCCCGAGTGCAGTATGAAACCGTTTGGCCCCATGTCCCGGATCAACTCGGTACAATATTCATAGACCTCGTCCGGAAATCCCAGGACAAGCAATGACGCCGGGACATCACCTGCGATGCACATATGGTCGCCCAATATCTCCTTGGCCTTACGAATGTCCGTGGACCCATCCAGGGAGAGAACACATTGGCCCTTGGGAAGGGCCTTGAACCGTCCCAGGTCCCTGGTCCAGTCCGAATCCAGATGGAACCAGGGTATGATCCCGCTGTCAATGACCTCAAAGGCCACTCGTTCCAGGTATGGCCAGACGAAACGATCCCAGAGCGGCGGGGACAGAATTTCGCTTGCCGCACGCCAACCACCTATCCACATGGCGGGCAGCCCGAGATATTTGGTCATCGCGATCATCAAAGGCGCCATGAAGGGGAGCGCCGCGTCCATCACCTTCTCCACCTGGTCACCGTTCTGGTACATATCGAAAATAAACCTCGTCAGCGTTCGGGCTCCGCAGATATTCTCGTAAGGGATGGTGGCGGCGCCCGACATGATGACGGGAACGTCCTTTGCGTACCATTTATCCACAATACCCGGGAGAAACTTTATAAACTCCATGAAGCTCCCCAGCAGATCCTTATCGATTCGCTCCATGATAAACCGGCCCATCCATAGCAACCAACCCTTATGCAGTATCTGATCGTAGTCCTCCGGCTTCATCAACTCGAGTTCAAGAACCTGCAACCGTAGCATGGGCGACCGACCCCGGATTGTAGTTAATCCCTTGCGGCGAGGCACTCAGGTCTAGCTGGTTACCTCATCGAGCCAGGCAAGCATGGCATCGAGGCGCTCCAACACCTGGAGCGCCTCGGTCTTCTCAATTATGAGGGGTGGCATGATCTGGCTTACCGAGGTGTCGTTGTTGGCGTAGATGGTGAGGATGCCGTGCTGGAAGCCGGCCACGGTCATGAGCGGGCCGCAGAACTCGTTGGCCATCTTGAGCCCCATCATAAGGCCGCGCTGGCGAGCCTCCAGGAGAACCCGGGGATACCGCTCTCTAAGGCCGGCTAGCCCATCCTTGAAGATGCCCGCCATCTCCCGCACGTGCGGCAGGAAATCCGGTTCCTCCAGGATGTCCAGCACGGCCAGGGCGGCGTAGCAGCCCACCTCCGAGCCTCCGAAGGTGGAGATGTGGATGAAGGGGTTCTCGTCGAGAAAGGGATTGAGCCACTCGCGGTGGATGGTGGCCGAGATGGGATAAAGGCCTCCCGACAGTCCCTTGCTGGTCACGATGATATCCGGAACCACGCCGTAGGTGTCGATGCCCCAGACCTTTCCGCAGCGGCCCAGCCCGGCCTGCACCTCGTCCATGATCATTACCACGCTGCGCTTGTCACAGAGCCGGCGCACCTCCAGGTAGAAATCCTGCGGCGGAATGGGCATCCCCAGGGTGGCCGGGATGGTCTCGAAGATCACCGCCGCGGTATCGTCATCTATGGCCTCTTCAAGGGCGTCCAGATCACCGAAGGGGATCTGGGAAAAGCCTGGCGCCAGGGGCTCGAACGGCGCTCTGTACTTGACGTCCCCTGTCGCCAGGGCCAGGCCGGTATGGCCGTGATACCCTCCCAGCGCCGAGATGACGCCGTGGCGGCCGGTGTTGCCGCGGGCCAGTTTGATAGCCGTATCGACGGCCTCGCCCCCGCCCACGCCGAAGACCACGCGGTTGAGATCCCCGGGGCTCGCGGCCGCGAGGCGCTCCGCGAGCAGGGCCCGGTGCTCGCTCACAAAGTGGTGATTCCCGATATCCAGTTCTTCCAGCGCCTGGTGCAGGGCCTCCAGTACGCGGGGGTGGCGGTGACCCAGGTTGAAGACCCCGCCGTTGCAGTGGCAGTTGATAAGCCGCTGCCCGTCTATATCCTCGACCCAGATGCCCTCGCGCTTGCCGCATACGAAGTCGATCCCCGCCTCCCGGAAGAAGCGGGCCTTGCCGCTGGAGACGTAGCGGGCGAACCGGTCGAAGATGACCTCCTTGGGGTCCTGGCGGATGAGGGACACGGCAAGCTCCTTTCGGTCGGTGCGGTTTCTAACGTTCGACCCTGTCCGGCAGGATGTACGGGTAACCCGTGCGGGTCACGCGGGTGCGCAGGAAGCGGTCGGCCTTGCGGGCGCCCAGGTAGAGCCTCCAGATGAGGGCGTCTTCCCGGTAGTAGGAATCGACCTCCTTCCGCGTGATGGGCCGGACCTTGAAATCCGACGCCTCCACCGCGAAGAAATCGTTGGCTTCCCGGATGAGGGCGGGGATCAACCCTTTCATCTGCTCCTTGTAGAAGTTGGCGATGAGGTCTATGGCTACCAGCCGGAAATCGTAGTAGCGAGTGACGACATCTTTCAGGAAGAGCAAACGGATGAGCCAGACCAGGAAAGACGGCGCGCTGCGCAGGAACAGTTCCGGGTCTATCTGCTCCTCGCCCTCCACGCGGTAGAGCGGCGTGCTGGTATCCAGGTAGAGCAGTCTGCTCTCCGGGCGCACCTGCGGGGCTTCGGCATCGGGGCCGGCCAGCGCCCAGTTGGAGATCTGGCCGTCTATGCCTATCTCGAAGCGCTCGCTCGCTCGGTTGAACTCCCAGACCTTGCGCAGTTCCCGCATAACGAGCCGGAACAGGAGGAGCACCTCGGGCTCGGGCACGAGATGGATGGCGCGATTGCCGATGGACTGCGGCGGCAGTTTCTCCTGGAACAGGAAGCAGAGGATACGCCCGCCCTCCGTGAAGGAGACCTCGCCGTGCGGCGGTATCGTCAGTCCCACCTGCTGGGTGAGGAGCAGGTTGTATTCATGGTAGATGCGACGGTAACCGCCGAGTTCGCCCTCCTCCCGGAAGATGGGCATACGTTTATAGGCGAGGTCCCCGCCGCGCTCTGCGCCTATCTCGAAGACGGTGCTTATCTCCCCGTAACCCAGGATATGGGCGGGAATGGCGCCCGCCTCGGGATGGAGCGGGTCCAAGCCCCGCTCGAATTCCCTCAGGAGTTCGAGATCGATATCGAACCCCGGCATCTGGATCTCCTGCAAGCGGTCTCCCCTTTTCCTTGAAGCGGCATAACCATGATAACACCGCCCCGCACCCCGGAGCTTCAAAGATGCAAGCAGTAGGTCTGACTTTTTGCTTACGTCCCGGCTTCGAATCCGACAGGAGGATCCGACGGGAGGTTCTGAACAAGTACGGCTATTACACTAAGTAACGGCGCGAAAGTACGTTAGCGCCAGCGTTATGGCGCACGCAAACAAAAGGGTCCGACCCTTTTGGTAACCGGATGGAAAGGGCGTTACAGAAGGGGTTCGAGTCCTTCGAGGACGAGAACCCAGGGGGGCGATCTCTTTGCGGGGGGAAGATCCCCCCGCAATCACTTAAGGGGGGAGTTGCACGAGGGGGGCAGGAGCCCCCTTCGTGAGAGCGAGGTCTGCCGAGCGAGGTCTGACCCTTCTGTAACGCCCTTTGTAATCTTAGCCGAGGCGGGGACGGCCGACGGCCCTGACCCGCACGGTCCTCTCCAGGACCAGCGGCTGGTCCCAGTGATTGGTCGCGGTGAACTCATCTATATGCTCGTCCAACTCCACCTCGCCCGCGCCGCTGGCGCGGGCGATGCCCGCGGCTCGCTCGGCTGCTTTGGACCGCTCCGACGGCGTTGGCGACCCCCATGTAGGGCGGGGTCACGCAGCTACAACCCAGGCGCTCGGCCACAGGACGCAGGAAAACGTCGGCCGGTGCCCCCACCGCCAGGATATCGCTCTCCAGGTTGAGCTGGAGACGCACCCCCTGCACGCTCAAGCCATGGCTCCAGGCATCCAGAAGCCCCTTGCCTCCATCGCTCACCCCCAGGAGGTGTGACAGCAGCTGATAGACGATGGTCTCGCGGCAATCCTCCTTGACCCTCTCCACCAGGTCGGCGGGTTCCATCTTCAGCAGTGACGCCGCCGTCTCCACAGCTAAGCGTGAGAGCTCGGTGTCGCCCACCACGGTCTCCCCGGCGTAGTTGAATACATCCGTGGGCGTCAGCGCCGCCAGCAGGAGGTCCTCGCTCTGTTCCAGGAGATTCACCTGTTTAAGCGCAT
>JAHEXQ010000031.1:12870-17221 GCA_023252035.1 Actinomycetes bacterium | reverse complement strand
GTGGGCGGCTTCGCCGTCATCAAGGACTTGCGCAAGACCGACGTGTACGAGGTGAGCCGCTATATAAACCGGGTGCACGGCAGCGATGTGATCCCGGTGTCTATCATTGAGCGCGAGCCCACGGCGGAACTGGCAGAGGGCCAGAAGGATACGGACAGCCTGCCGCCCTACGACGTGCTCGACCCCATCCTGGAGGCTTACGTGGAGCGGGGTTTGGGGCTGGCGGACATTGTGCGCATGGGCTACGATGAGGCGCTCGTGCTGGAGATAGCTCGCAGAGTGGATTCCAATGAATACAAGCGGCGCCAGGGTCCAGTGGGGATAAAGATAACTCCCCGCGCCTTCGGGCGCGACTGGCGCATGCCCATCAGCAAGATACCGCATTACTGATCCGCGCTTTGTCGAATTCTGGGGTCAGACCCCAGAATTCGAATGCTCGCCGACTTATATATTGCTAACATTATAATAATATATATATTATATAAGTTATGAGCAGAGGGTTGAGAATCACATATGAAGGAGCGCTCTATCATGTCTTCTCGAAGGGAGACAAAGGCGAATACATTTTCTCTACAGATCGGCAGAAAGGATATTTCGCGGGGACATTCATCAAGGGGCTAAAGAGGTACAAAGCCGAACTGCACGCTTTCTGCATCATGGGAAACCATTATCATTTGCTGTTACGAACCCCGCAGGATAATCTGTCCGCGCTTATGCACTTTATCGGATCGACCTATGCAAGCTATTTTCAGAGAGAACGTGGCATATCCGGGCACGTTTTCAATGGCAGGTATAGGTCTCTGATAGTTGAGACAAACGAATACGTGCTCGCATTGACCCGATATATCCATCGCAATCCTGTGCGGGCAGGGCTGATCAATCATCCCATGCAATATCGCTGGAGTAGTTATCGTTTCTTCGCCGACCAAACCAGGTTGCCTGATTGGCTGAACCGGACATTGATTCTCGATCAGTTGGATTACTCGTTGGAGCGCTCTGCCTCCGAATATCGGAGATTCGTCGAGAGAGGGCTTGATGAAAACGGCCTTGAGAAAGAGGCACTGGCTTTCGACCGTGCGCTGGAAAGTCCAGAGAAAACACTGGAGAAAGCGCTGTCAAAGCAGAGAGACCTCAAGAAGCTAATGGCAATCGTCTGTCAGTATTATGGAATAAGCCATCTTGGAATAAGCCATCTCTCGGATCACGGGAGACGGTTCACAGAGAAAGAGAAGCGCGGCTGCCAAGCTTTTATTTACCTTGCCAGGATGCATACCGATGCGTCCAATAAGGACATCGCGCAAGCCATTGTTTTAGGCGAAGGAAACACCAGCTACCATTTTCAACGGATCGTCTCGGTACTGAAGAGGGGCGATCCAGAATTTGAACGATGGACGCGTGAGCTAAGCGAACTAATCGAATTCTGGGGTCTGACCCCAGAATTCGAAATCCCACGCCACGGTTAACCGTCGCCGGCCTCGCGTTTCCAGGTGGCTTTCTGCTTCGTGCGTGACGGCCGGTCTTCCTGCACGCGGGTCGGCTTTGGCGTGGGTTTGCGGAGGCTTCTATATATGGAGAGGATATTCAGTTTTCCCGGATTGCGCCCGCTCTTCTTGCTCATGCCACTATTATGGCATAAATGCGCGCTATCATAGTTGGGTATCCCGGCGGCTAGGAGATCTCCAAGACCCAGGAGCCGTCCCGCTTCACGGTCTCGCCCTGCTTGACCTCAAGGGGAGTGCCGAAGACCGGTCCTCCCGTGACGAGCGTGTGATACTCGCCGTCCTCACCGCAGGCATCGATGCCGAGCGCCTCAAATTCGGAGATGGTTGCCCTTTCCAGCACGCGGCCTACGAACTCGGGACCGAGGCAGTCATCTTTCACCGCCACGATAGTGGCGGTGAAGCCGGCGTCCAGGAACTCCTGGAGGAGCACTCGCCTCTTGTCCAACCACAGGGGCAGAAAGGAGCGCATGCCCTCGGCGGCGGTGACCCGTTCCACCCATTCCCGGTGGGCTTCCAGTTCGATATCGCCATAGACGCCGGCCGTCACCCCTGCGGGAGCCATCTTACGGAGCATCTCCCTGAAATTCTCCTCGTATCCCTCCCAAGTAGTGGGGACGGTTAGCAGAGGAACGCCGATGCACGCGGCCTGGCGCTCCAGCACCTCTGCGGGGATACCGTGCCCTCGCGACCTGCTTCCGTCCTCCTCCAGGGTGGTCAACAGGTAGCGCGGTTTGCCCGCGCCGCCGCGCCACGCCCGGTACATGGCGAGGCAGGCATCCTTGCCCCCGCTCCAGGAGCAGAAATACGGCCGTCCTCTTTCCGGTAGGCGGCTGTTCAAGTCTCCACGCCCCTTCCCAGTTGTGCCAGTGAGTTCAGCAACTGCGAGGCCTCGCCGACGTCCACGGCCCCGCGCGCCAGCAGTTCCTCGTACATGGCGGAACCCCGGCCCCCCGTGTAGTCGCGCGCCTGCACCGACGCCGCCGCCAGCAGTATCACCCGTTTGCCCCAGTCAAGGGCGGCGTGCGCCGTCTCCAGGTTCCGGAGGTTCCCCCGGCCTATGGGCAGAACGCTCACTACCACTACATCGGCGCGCCGGGCCAGCTCCAGGTTGTCGCGATGCGCTTGCTCCGAGACGTGGCAGAAGGGCGCCTCGGTGATCAGCTCGACGTTCAGGGCCCGGCCTACGGCTTCGTCTCCGTCGCCCACGTTGAGCACGCCGGCGGTAACGCGGAATCCCCGGTCCAGCAACTCGCGCATTAGAGAGGCACCGCTGGCGCCGCCGCAGATGAGGTGCACGCGCAGGCTATTCTCCTTATCGCTTGTCCCAAGAGACGGGAGCATCATGACGGAAGGCCGTCCCGTGGCGGGGTGTTCGGTGACGATGGCGCTGACCCCGAAGACCTCCTGGAGGTTGCCGGAGGTGAGCACCTCGGCGGGGGTGCCCCGCGCGAACTCCCGCCCCTGGCGGATCATGACGAGCTCGTCGCAATACTGAGCGGCCAGGTTCATATCGTGCATGACCACCACGGCGGCCAGACCTGCTGCGCACATCTCCCTCAGCGTCCGCAGCAGTGATAGTTGATGCCGGACGTCCAGGTGTTGGGTCGGCTCGTCCAGCAGCAGCAGGCGCGGAGTCTGAGCCAGGGCCTGTGCGATTATCACCCTTTGGCGCTCGCCCCCCGACAGTTCGGTCACCGGACGGTCCGCCAGGTGCCAGGTGTTGGAGAGCTCCATGGCCTGCCGCGCCAACTCCAGGTCCTGCGGCCCGGCTCCCTGCAGGCGCCCCAGGTGAGGGCTGCGACCCATGAGCACCACCTCCAGCGCCGTGAAGCCGAAGCCGATGGAGGTTTCCTGCGGGACCACGGCCAGTTGCTGCGCGGCCCGTCGCTGCGATATGTCGTAGAGGTCGTCCTCGCAGAGGAGGACCGTGCCCTCGCGCGGCCGCAGGGCGCGCGAGAGAGCCTTCAGAAAGCTGCTCTTGCCCGAGCCGTTCGGCCCGATGATGCCGATGAAATCGCCCGAAACTATGCGCAGGTTCAACCCGAAGAGGACGTCGCGCTCGCCGTAACCGGCGGATAACCCCCGGGCCTCCAGGCTCTGGTTCAGCTCCCACTCGGTCAATTCACCGCCTCCTTCTTGCGCTTCAAAAGGAAGATGAAGAAGGGCGCCCCGAAGAAGGCGGTGACGATGCCCACCGGGAGTTCGTTGGGAGCTAGCAGGGTCCGCGCCAGGGTGTCCGCCAGGACCATGAAAAGCGCCCCGCCCAGCAGCGAGCCCGGCACCAGGTAGCGGTGATCCGGCCCGGTGAGCAGGCGTATGATGTGCGGGGTCATGAGACCCACGAAGCCGATTATCCCCGAAAAGGAAACGGCGGCCCCCACGATGAGCGAGGCCGTGACCAGCATGATGAGCTTGAAGCGCTCTACCGAGAGTCCGAGCTGTGCCGCTCGCTCCTCTCCGAGGAGCATCAGGTTGAGGTCCCGGGTGAAGAAGATGGTGATGCCTATGCCCACGACGATGAAGGGGGCGATGGCCGTGACCATATTCCAGTTGGTGGTGCCCAGCCCCCCCATCAGCCAGAAAAAGATGTTGTGCAGCCGGTCCTTGCTGATGACCATGAGCAGGGTGACGATGGAGGCGAGGAAGGAAGACAGCGCGAAGCCCACCAGCAGCAGGGAGGTGACCGGTACCGTGCCCCCCGTGCGGGACAGGGCGTAGAGCATAAGAACGGCTGCCAGAGCCCCGATGAAGGCGAAGACGGGCGTGGCGCTGAGGCCGCCCCAATGGAAATCGATGCTGAAGAAGAAGGCCAGGGTGGCTCCCAGCGCGGCTCCCTGTGAGGAACCCAC
>JAHEXQ010000031.1:0-12860 GCA_023252035.1 Actinomycetes bacterium | reverse complement strand
CATGGGGTTCCGGAAGAGACTCTGGAAGATGGTGCCGGCCAGCGCTAGCGCCATCCCCACCATCAGAGCCAGCACGACCCGGGGCAGGCGCACGGAGACGATGATGGTCTCCATCGCCGGGTCCCAGGTCTTATGGATGGCGCGTCCCAGCAGGGGGACGCGGCTGGCCAGGATCTTCGCGCTGGTGCCCAGCGGCACCCCGGCGGCGCCCACGGCGACCGCGAGAACGGTCACTGCCAGAAGCGCCAGCGCCAGGCAGGCGAGGACGAGCAGCCGGTGCCGCTTGGCAGCGGCCAGTTTCATCGATACGGTAGCCGTCCCGTCCATACCTGCCTCCGCGCTTTTCCGCCTGATTACGACTGCCCGCTCAGAGCGGCGTAAATGGACTCCAGTCCTTCGATGAGGCGCGGGCCCGTGCGGTAGATGAGGTCATCTTGCAGGACATAGACACGGCTGTCCCGCACCGCGTTCAACCGGTCCCATCCGGGACGGGCAGTGATGTCTCCCGGATTGGACATGGAGCCGCTACCCACGAAATAGACGTCGGGGTTCTCGACCATGAGCCGCTCGACGCTGAACTGGTAGTAGTCACTCTGCTCGGCATCGCTCAGGTTGATGCCGCCCGCTGTCTGGATCAGGTCGGAGATGATGCTGCTGCTCCCCGCCGTCCACACGCCGTTTTCGTAGAAAATCTCGAAGAAGACGCGAGGTCGGGCTTTCCCTTCCTGGCGCGCCTTGTCTACCGCGCTGGTGATGACCGCCGCCCGCTTCTCCATGTCCGAGGCGATCCCCTCGGCCTTTGCCTGGGCCCCCGTCAACTGCCCGATCTTGCGAATGCCCGCCACGGTGTCAGCGAAGGTGGTGGGGTTCACCGCGTAAACCGTCAGCCCCAAGCTCTCCATGCGATCGAGCATCTCGGTCTGGAGGCCGCCGGTGGCCAGCACGAGGTCGGGCGATTGGGCCACTATAGCCTCCACGTTGGGATTGGTGAAGTCGCCGATCTGCGGCTTGGTGGTGGCCTCTTCCGGGTAATTGCAGTAGCTGGTGACCCCCACCACTTCGTCTCCCAGCCCCAGTGCGAAGAGTATCTCCGTGCAGGCCGGCGAGATGGATACGATGCGCTCCGGCACCTTCTCCACGGATAGCTGCCGGCCCAGGTCATCGGTGAACTGGATGGGCCTCGCCGGCGTTGCCGCCTTGTCGCCGCAACCTGCGATACCCAGCCCGGTCAGCAGCAGCGACAGGCTCGCCGCGACTATCAACCACGCTCTCACTTTCATTGCTTCATCCTTTCGACCTCATAACTGTTTCGCTGGCCGTTCGTAACTCATCCAGCAATCTCACAGTCTCCCCGGGCGGCCTGACGGCTACCCGCAAGAAGCGGCTGTCCAGGCCTGCGAAGTTCCGGCAGTCGCGCACCAGGACTCCGCGGTGTCCCAGGGCATCCGCCAGCGCGCCGGCACAGGTACCGGCCTTCTGAAGGCACAGGAGCGAGTAATTCGTGCTGGACGGGAATATGCGGAATATGTGCAGCGCCTCGAGGGCGACCTGGAGTTCCTCCCTCCAGGCCGGGATCAGAGCGCGGGTTCTCTCGAGATACGCAGCATCTGCCAGCGCCGCGCGCGCCGCGGCTTCGGCCACGACGTTCACGCGCCAGGGCGGGGCCTTTTCTTCGAGCTGTGCAGCTAATCCGGGCGCAGTGACAAGGTAGCCCGGGCCGCGCAGGCCGGCCAGGGCGAAGAGCTTGGTAAGGGTGGAGATGACCACCAGGCCCCCGTTTCCCGCTTCAGGCAGCAGGGTGGCAGACCGCACCCGCTCGGGAGGGCAGAAGCCCATGAAGCTCTCGTCCACGAACAGCATAGACCCCCGTTCGCGGCAGGCCGCCAGGGCTGGCAGCAGTTCGTACCGTTCGTAAAGCCGGCCGCTGGGGCTGGCGGGGTTGCAGAAGAAGGTGATGTCCGCGGCCTCCGCGGCCTCCGCCAGCTCGACCGGGCGCAGCACGAAATCATCTCCGGGATTCAAGGGATAGCGGATGACCTCCGCTCCCGCTGCCGTCGCGGCGCGTTCGTACTCCGCGAAGGCTGGCACCGCTACGGTTGCGCGTCCAGGACGCAGGACCTGGCAGAGGAGGTGGATGAGCTCCGAGGAGCCGTTGCCCAGCATCAAGCCTGTGGGGCTCACCTCCAGGAACTTGGCCAGAGCTGCTTTCAGGGTCTCGCATTGGGGCTCCGGGTAGCGCGAAATCTCCGTCAGGGCCTCGCGCGCGGCGGCTAGCGCCGAGGCGGGCGGCCCGAGAGGGTTTACGTTGGAGCTGAAGTCCAGAAATTCCTCCGTCGCTATTCCGTACCGCTGCTGGGCCCAGACGAGGTTGGCTCCGTGAGCCGGGAAAACGTTCATGACCGCTCCCTTCCGAAACACGCGGCGGCCGCGATGGCCAGGCCCAATCCGAGAAGAGAAGACGCGTTCATGAGCGAGACAGCCGCGCGGATATCCTCGGGTCCTCGCGGGCAGGCGCCATCTCCGATGGAGGCGAGGAGGCGCAAGCGGCCTCCATAGGTGTCGGACCCGCCCAGCTTGAGTCCCAGGGCTCCCGCGAAGGCCGCTTCGGCATGGGCGCTGTTGGGGCTGGGATGGCGGCGCCGGTCGCGCATGCTCACGCGGAGAGCCCCCACTGCGTCCTGGCGCGCGAGCAGGGCCGCGAGGCTGATGAGGGGTATGGAAAGCCGGGCGGCCAGGAGATTCGCCAAGTCGTCCAGACGGGCGGCTGCGCGGCCCAGGTACTCGTAGGGCGCGCCGCGGTGGCCGATCATGGAGTCCAGGGTGGAGGCCGCTTTGAAAGCCATGCCTGCCGGAGCGCCTCCCAGCGCTGCCCAGAACAGCGGGGAGAGCACCCCATCCACCAGGTTCTCGGCGAGCGACTCCACGGAAGCGCGGGATAGCGCCGCGGCATCCAGCCTCTCGGGATCCCGTCCGACCAGGCAGCGCGCGGCGCTCCGCGCCGCCTTCAGATCGCCGGCCTCCAGGGCCATGGCCACGCGCAAGGCTGAGCGCGCCAGGTCTTTGCGCGCCAGGCAGGTGTAGAGCACCAGGGTCTCGCGCACGGCCCGGCGCCGGCCGCCGCCGCCGAGGAGGCGCGCCACCGTATAGGAGCCGGCAACCAGCATGCCCGTAATAACAGCGCCCGCCGCAAGCTCCGCGTTTGCATCATCGGCCACACGCCCTGCGGCTTCCTCCAGGGTATTGATGGCCCGGCCCATGATGCGCACGGGATGGGGGTAGAATTCAGGATCGCCCAGCACCGCGTCCAGTGCGAAGGCGGCGGCGATCTCCAGGGCCCGGGTCGGCTTGCGGCTGCCCATCATCGATCCCTCATTTCACCAGGAGCTCCGGTATCCGGCTGGCCAGCATGAGCAGAATGGCGGCCTCGGCCAGCATGGCCGCAGCGCCGGCGACGTCGCCGGTCACTCCGCCCAGCCTGCGTGTCGCCCAGGCACCGGCCAGCTCCGCCACGAGCCAGGCTGCCAGGGCGAGTATGGGTATGAGCAACGGCAACCAGACGAGCCATGTAAAGGCGGCGGCGAGAGCTCCGCCCGCGAGCGCCGTAGCTATGAGCAGATAGGCCCAGCGCGAGCCGCCCACCATCGCGGCACCCGTCCCTTCCGGCCGGGCGTAGGGAAAGCGCACGCAGAGGTAGGACATCACCCATCTGCCCAGGACCGGGAAGACGAAGAGCGCCCCCCAGCGGTATCGCTGAATATCACCCAGCCGTGCCGGTAGGCTATAGATGGCGGCCAGTTCCACCAGCAAGACGAGGAGTATGGCCGTGACTCCCAGAGCCCCCGTCCGGGAGTCCTTCATGATCTCCAGGCGGCGCTCCCGCGTGCGGCGGGGACTGCCCCACAGCGCGTCGGCCGTGTCCATCAGCCCGTCATGGTGCAGCCCGCCGGTGAAAAGCGCGTAGATAGCCAGGATGACGGCCGCCGCAACGAAATGCGCCACCCTCGGGAAGGCCCGCCCGCAGAGCCAGTCCGCGAGGACAAAGAGACCGCCGAGCACTGCGCCGACGAGCGGGAAGCAGGCGACGGCGCTGGCCAGGGTTCGTTCATTCCCCCGGCCTCTCGGCAGGGGAATGGCGGAGAGGAACCGGAAGGCCTCAACTATCGATTCCATAAGCGTTCCTTCAAGTCAGTTCTACCTCCGACGGTTAAACCTGCTTTACCTCCGCCTCCGCCTCTTCCGGGCCGGAGACCCCCGCCTCGGCGAAGGTGGCCATCTCCGCCAGGATCTTGAGGGAGGCGTCCACGATACCTAGTGCCAGAGCGGCTCCCGTGCCCTCGCCCAGGCGCATGTCCGCATCTATCACGGGCCGCAGCCCGAGGCGGTTGAGCGCCGCGCGGTGGCCCTTCTCTACGGAGAGGTGTGAGGCGAGCATGAAATCCACCGACAGGTGACATAGCCCGGCGGCAATGAGCGCGCCTGCTGCGGAGATGAATCCGTCGATGATGACGGGGCGTCGCTCCGCCGCGGCCGCCAGGATGACGCCGGCGATGCCGGCGATCTCCAAGCCTCCCACTTTAGCCAGGACATCCAGGGCATCGGACGGGTCGGGACGGTTCAGGGCGAGCGCCTGGCGGATGATACAGACCTTGCGTTTCAGCCCCGCATCGTCGAGACCTGTGCCCCGGCCGGTCAGTTCCGCCGGGTCGAGTCCCGTGAAGCAAGCGGTTATGGCGCTGGCGGCGGTCGTATTCCCGATGCCCATGTCCCCCGTAGCCAGGAACTCCGCGCCGGCCGCGATCTCCTTGAGGCCTTCCTCAATGCCGGCTTCCACAGCCGCGACCGCTTCCTCCCTGCTCATCGCCGGACCCTCGGCCATGTTCGCAGTGCCCGGCCTTATGCGGTGGCTGATGAGGTTGGTATGCTGGGTCTCCGAGGCCACGCCCATGTCCACTACGCGCACCTCGGCTCCCGAGTGGCGCGCCAGCACGTTGATGGCCGCCCCGCCGTGCAGGAAATTGGCGACCATCTGCGGGGTGACCTCCGGCGGATAGGCGCTCACGCCGGCGCTCGCCACACCGTGGTCCGCAGCCATGACTATGACCACCTTGCGGCCCGGCTGGGGGATAGGTTGCCCGGTGATGCCGGCGACCTTTATCGATATCTCCTCCAGCACGCCCAGGGCGCCCCCGGGTTTGGCCAACTGATCCTGGCGCGCGCGCGCAGCCTCTGCTGCGGTCTCATCCAGGCCTGTTATTCGTTTAGCCGTCTTCTCCAGTAGCGACATCTCTATTCCTTTTCTCCCGTCTTCAGACGGAGGGGCAATCCCGCGGTCACGAGATAGACCTCATCGGCCTGTGCTGCCAGCTTCTGGTTCATGCGGCCCGACAGGTCCCGGAAGATGCGGCCCAGGCGATAGGGCGGCACGACTCCCATACCCACCTCGTTGGAGACGAGGATGAGCGTATCCAGGCGGTCGCGCAGGCTGCTCACCAGCTCCAGCGCCTGGGCCTCCGTCCGCCGCATCCGCTCCAGGACCTCGCTCTCGGGCATGAGGTCCTCATCCTCCGGAGGCCAGTCCAGCCCCTTGGTCGCCATGGTATTGGATAGGAATACGGTGAAGCAGTCCAGAAGGCCGCAGGAGATCCCGGCGGCCAGATCGGGCATGCCGACGCCTCCCACCAGCTCGCGCGTCTGCCAGCTCGCCGGCCGGGAATTCCGGTGGTGATTGATGCGTTCTACCATCTCGGGGTCGTCGTCGGCCGCCGTGGCCATGAAGCAGATGCTCGCACCTGCTTCCTCCGCCAGTGCGGCAATGTCCTGTGCCATGCGGCTCTTGCCGCTGCGCGCGCCGCCCAGTACCAGAACCAGTCTCGCGGGCATTTCCTCACCTCGCATACAACAAAACCCCCGACCCTTCACGGTTCGGGGGTTGATCTTTTCGGAAAAGGCCAGGTTCTCCCTCGTGCGAAGAGCTACTGACACCGCAAGGGCAGGTTCCTGGCTCCCGGGATATCTCCCGGCTACAGTGGCGCGACCGCGCCGGCTTCCCACCGGCTTCCCTGTCCCCCAGCGATTATGTTATGCGCTTGTCAAACAGCCTGATTATAGGCAGCGGTTTATGCGAGTGTCAACGAATAACTGTTGGCGCAGGCCTTGCGTTGGCCGGCCACCGGCCACGGCTCGGTTCCGGCTCCCATCCGGATCAACCACGGTCCGGGGTCCCGAATTGTAGTTGGAGGCTGTCGCCTAAATCCCTCTTTGCTCTGGCCTGGCCTAGGAAACGCGAATTCCGGTCTTGAGTCGGGCGCCGAGCCTGTTTAGGCATCGCGGTGTCCGTGGGGCCCCAAAAACCGTTTTTGCTCTTGCGAAAGCCACTCAGGCTCCGAATTGTAGTTGATCTCCGACCCGATCGCATCGCTACGATACGGGGCCTGCTGCGAAAATGGCATTCAGCATACCAGATATTGCGGTTCATCGCGGTGGCGCACTGCACCAATTTTCATGCTCTGATGGTGCCACTACCGTGGCATGGGCGACTGACCCCGGATTGTAGTAATGGGTTTCTTCAGGCGGTGAAAGGTGCGGGGTTTGCTATGGTAGAATATCGCTAATATCGTAAAAGTCGCCGTGCTGGTGCTCCTGGAAACCTAAAGGAGGCTTTGATGCGGGGCCGCAATTCCCAACATCCGAGAGGAACTCTGGCGCTCCTTCTTGCGCTTGTATTGATCGCGGCATCGCTGGCGAATGGGTCGAGACCGGCTCGCGCTGCAGCTTTCTGGTCGCAACCTGAGGGGATCGTCAGGGGCTATCCGGGAATCACCACCTACGATGTTGCTGTCGATACCAGCGGCGTGGTGCACGTCGTCTTCAGCCAGGGCGATGGTAACGTCTATTATCTGAACAACGGGTCGGGCGCATGGAAACAACCGGCCCAGGTAGCCTATAGCCAGGAGTCGTACCTGATCCAGGATGTCAAGCTTCTGGCGACGGAGGATGGAAATCTCCAACTTTTTTATATTGAAGCTTCCGGCAGCGATTACCAGGTCTGGCACATGAGGGGTCGCGACCGGTCCTGGAGTCGGGAGAGACTGGCCGACTATCCTGCGGGAGCTGTCTATTCACAGGGGAGCTTCGTGGATGCCGCCGGGTATATACACTATCTGCTCTTGGGACCGGTCCTTGGCGCGGAGGACTACAAAGGCGGCTTCGGGCTCTGGGAGCGCTTGAACCTTGGGGCATACGAGGGGAAGCGAGCGTTCACCGTGGATAAGATGGGCGTGCACCACGCGGTATGGCCCCGCCCGAACGCCGGCAAAACCGAGATCGTCTATGAGAACGACCTCTCCGGCAGTTGGGTGGACGTAACCCTCGCAACTCTTGATCATGAGGTACTGCCCCGCATCGCTGTGGACAAAGACCTGCACGTCCATGTCGCCTGGTTCGACCCGGCGGCAGGTGGGCACATCTTCCAAATGAGCAACGCGGCAGACGGCGCCACCTTTCCGGCAATTGCGCAGGACATCACCGCGGGATCCACCCTGACCTTCAATGACTCCTTCAGCATGGTGAGCGACCAGGCGGGCAACCTCTCCCTGGCGGCGCCTGGCTTCGCTGGCGGCGAGGAGAGCGGCCTCTACTGCGTCACTGACGAGAGCGGCCGCTGGCAGTCACCCCAATTGATGACGCCGGGCTTGAGCGGGAGCCACCGGCCCGGCCTCGCCACTCGCTATCTGGGAACCTACGTGATATACGACTGGCCGGAGGGCGAAGGTCTGGGCTACCTCTTCGGCCCTCCCGCCGGGAGCACGGCACCCGGGCCGGTCAGCGGCGGTCACTGCGTTATCGGTGCAGCCCAGGCGGCCAACACCTGGTACTTCGCCGAGGGATATACGGGAACCGGTTTCAACGGCTGGCTGACCCTGGCCAACGCTACCGATACGACCGGCACGGCGGAGGTCACCTATATCCTGGAAGGGGAGGTGCGGCAGGCCAACTATTCCATAGTGGCGCACGCCCGTACCACCATCGACCTGGTGCGGGAGATCGGCCCGGGCAAGAACGTCTCCATCCGGGTGGACAGCCCCATACCCATCACCGTGGAACGTCCCATGTACTTTGCCTATCCCGTGCCCGGCGGCGAGGATGTCTGGGACGGAGGGCACTGCGTCATGGGGGTGAACGAGCCGGCCAAGGAGTGGTACTTTGCCGAGGGCACCACGCGTCCCGGGTTCAACGAGTGGCTGACCATCCAGAATCCCGACACCACCAGGGCGGCCCTCATAACCTGCGAGTACATGCGGGCGAACGGGGGTTCCATAACCAAGACCTACGGGGTCCAACCCGCCTCGCGCGCGACCATCTTTGTCAACTCGGAAGTGGAGAATGCCGACGTCTCCATGCACCTGACATCCGACGTCGACATCATCTGCGAGCGCCCCATGTATTTCAACTACGGCGGCGCCTGGAGCGGCGGCCACTGCGTAGCGGGCGCCAACGCTCCTCTCAACACCTGGTATTTCGCGGAGGGCACCACCCGCACCGGCTTCGACGAATGGCTCTGCGTGCAGAACCCCACTGGCATCGAAGCGGATGTGGACTTCCAGTTCATGCTGGACGGGGGACAGATAGTCACCGGCACGATGAACGTTCCCGCCCATACCCGGCGCACCCTGCACGTGCCGGAAGTGGTGGAGCCCGGGCGCGACGCGAGTGTCGTGGTCGCCTGTGCGGAGACGCCCATCGTGGTGGAGCGGCCCATGTATTTCAGCCTCCCCGCGCCGGATGGCGGCCCGGCCTGGACCGGGGGACATGACGTGCTCGGGGGCCAGCTGGGCAAATTCTTCTTCTTCGCCGAGGGCTGCACGCGGCCGGGCTTTGCGGAATGGCTCTGCGTGCAGAATCCCGGAGCGGAAAATGCCTGGGTGACGGTGGATTACATCCCGGCCGGCGGCAACGTCACGACCAGCACCTACCTGCTGGGCCCCCATTCGCGGACCACCGTCTCCGTGAATCTGATCGCCGGCCCGGATAAAGACGTTTCCATGCGGGTACAGAGTAACCGGGATATCATCGCGGAGCGACCCATGTATTTCTCCTATAACCTGCAGTGACGCAGGCGCCCGGTCCAGGGTAGCCGGGCCACCGGCAGCAGAGCGCCCTTGGGGAGGTACCGGTATGAAGGTTCTTATCATCGGATTGGATGCCGCCACGCCGGATCTGGTGGAGCGGTTTATGGGAGAGGGGCTGCTGCCCAACCTCTGCGCTCTCGCGCAGAGGGGGGTCTTCGCGGATAACTGCCTCGGCCGCTTTCCCACTATAACTCCGCCCAACTGGACCACCATCATGACCGGTGCCACCCCGGGCACCCACGGTATCACCGATTTCTTCGTGCACCTGCCGGGCGAGCCGCTCGATGAGATCCATCCGGGATTCGAGAGCCAGTTGCGGCAGGCGGAAACGCTGTTCGAATCGCTGGAGCGCGCCGGCGGCCGCTCCATCCTGCTCAACTACCCGTGCACCTGGCCTCCGACCGTGCGTAACACGCTCCAAGTGGCCGGTGATTTCGTGGAGGTGGCCAGCCCGCCGCTATACCTGCCCGCGGTGTTCACCAGCGGAGAGGCCTGGTCCCAGAAGACCTTCGGCCTCTTCATCCGACCGCAGTCCATCTCCTTCGCGCCGGCCCGGGGGTGGAGCAACCCTCCGGAGAGCGCCGTGCCCCTCATGGAGGCCGAGATGGTCCTGGACAACGATCCGGTGCGGCTCTTAATGCAGGTCGCCCGGTTCCTCGCGCCCCTGGGTACCGGCCTCATGACCGAGCAACGCGCCTATCAGCTGCTCGCTTACGACCCTGACGGGAGCGGCTATCAGCGTCTTGTCGTATCGCGCGAAAAGGACGCGCACCGGCTTGTCGCCGATCTCGGCCAGGGCGAATGGAGCCGCAATATCCGCGACCGCTTCCCAGGGCCGGAGGGGGACGTGGAGGGAGAGTTCGAACTGTCGCTCCTGCGCATGTCGCCCGACCTGAGCGATGTGGCTGTGGTCCTGCCCGGGATATCCCGCCTCGATTTCCCGGCCTATCCGGCCGGGTTGGACGCCGACTTGATTGCGCGATTCGGCCTCCCGCCGCACCTCCTGGGCCCGTCCGTTGTGGGCGAGGAGGCCTTCCGCCACCAGGCGGCCCACCAGAATCGCTGGTTCGCCGAGGTGGCGCGCTACTTGATGTTGCGGCAGGACTGGGAGCTGTTCATGATGCACGCCCATGCCATAGACTTCGTGCAGCACGACGGCCTGAAGATGGCCGACCCGGTCACGGAGGAGAACTCCGCCGTGCAGGCGCGCTACATGGACAGCCTGCGTTTCGTCTATGCGGACCTCGACAAGATGATTGGCAGCATAACGGAGACGGCGGGGGAGGATGTGGCCGTGATAGTGGTATCGGACCACGGCGCCACCGCCCAGCCCTATGCGCACGACCTGGGTAGGCCCTTCGGGATCCACGGCGGTATTCTGGAAGAAGGCGGACTTACCGCATATGATTCACCTCCCGACAACCCTCTGCGCAAAGTGGACTGGAGCCGCACCAAAGCCATCTTTCAACGCACCTGTCATGTCTATGTGAACCTGAAGGGGCGTGACCCCCAGGGTATCGTCGAGCCGGGCCGGGAGTACGAGGACCTGCGAAGCCGGATCATCGACCTGCTCCTATCTTATAAGGACCCAGTGACAAGAGAGCGCCCGGTGAGCCTGGCCCTCCGGAGGGAGGATGCCCGCCTGCTGGGACTCCACGGGAACCGGGTGGGGGACGTCATCTACGCGGCCACCGATGCCTACGGGGGATTGGAGCACGCCTACCAGCTTCCCACCTCGCGCTTGGGCATCAGCTCGCTGCGCTCCCTGCTGGTGATGGCCGGGCCCGGCATCAAGCGGGGCGCGCGCCTCGACCGCACCATCGGCCTGGAGGACATCGCGCCTACGGCTGCGCACCTGCTGGGGACACCGGCTCCTGCCCAGTGCGAAGGTGGCATTATTTACCAGGCGTTTGATACAGGGGACGTCTAGCGTGACCGTACTGGCCATCCCGGGACACCCGCGCAGGGGCGGCTTGAATCACGCTATAGCCAGCCGTCCCTGAAAGATATACGGGATCATTGTGAACATACAGAGGAGGAGAGGCCTGGTCGCAGCGCGCGGGTGAGACCGTGGCCAAGGCCCTTCCAGCCTCATCACGGAAAAGCTGAGGTGATGCCTGAATGCAGGACCTGAAGAACAAGTCCGCCTTGATAACGGGCGCGGCGAGCGGCATCGGCAGGGCTACCGCTCTGGCTTTCGCGCGCGAGGGAGCCACGCCGCTGGTGCTTAGCGACATCAACCCGGAGGGCCTGGAGAAGACGGTGGCCGAGGTGCGGGCCCTGGGCGGCGAGGCGTTGGGGCTGGTGGCGAACGTGGCGGACGCTGCAGCGGCGACGGAGATGGCCGCGCGTGCCATTGCTCACTGCGGGCAACTCGACCTCCTTCTGAACATCGCGGGTACCGCGGTCATGGCCCCGCTGGAGAAGCTGGACCTCGAGGACTGGCGCCGGGTCATCGATGTCGATCTCTGGGGGCCCATACACCTGGTGCACGCCATCTATCCACACATGGTAGAGCGGGGGAGCGGGCACATTGTCATTCTCGCCTCCCGCAGCGGGCTCTGGGCGGATGAGAGTTACAACGGGCCCTACCTCGCCGCCAAGTTCGGCGCGGTGGGCCTCTGCGAGGCCCTCCGGATAGAGGGTTTCTTGAAGGGGGTTGACGTCACTTGCGTCTGCCCGGGAGACGTCAAGACCAACATCTGGACGGCCACTCCCATCAAGGGATTCCGGCCGGAAGTGCGCAAGTTGCTCAAGGTGGTGGCGGCCTTTGCCGCCGACCCGGATGACATCGCGGGGGCGATAGTCGATGCGGTGAAGAAAGGCCGCTATCTCCTGGTCACACCCCCGCTGGAGAGATGGCACTACGCCTTCCGCCGCTGGTTCCCGCGCTTGGCCAACCGGCTGGCCAAGCCTTTCTTCCGGGGCGTGGCGGCGCTGCTGAGAAGATACGAGACCGGCTGAGCCTCGGGCCTGTGCGGGATCAGCTCGAGGTCCTGAATTTCTCCCGGTACACCGGGCACTTGGCGACGCAGAGACCGCAGCGCACGCCACTCTGCCCCGGGATGCCCAGGCTTATGTAGTAGGCGAAGCAGGCGGCTTTATCGGTGGGCGAGCCGTCCCGGCTGAGTGCCCCCGCCGGGCAGGCTTTAACGCAGGCGTAACCGCACTTCTCCGGGCGGCAGAGGCTCGGATCGAGCGGCTTTCCCGGTTCCAGCTCCGCGTCGGTCACCAGGGCAACCATGCGCACGCGCGGGCCGTGTTCGGGTGTCAGGAGCAGGTTATTCACGCCCAACTCTCCGAGTCCGGCCAGCACGGCCGCGTGCCGGTAGGAGATGGCGTCGGGCATGCGGGCTTCCACCCTCTCCGACACCTTGGGAACCGTCAGCACATGCTGCAATAGCTTGACGCCCAAGGCCGGGCGGTTCTCCAGGTTCCAGCCGGGCATCTCTTTATAAGAGACGGGGAAGGCCTTCAGGCCGGCGGCCTGCATGCTGCGAGCCAGCCCGAAGAGCGCCTCGTTCAATCGGGTGTTAGCCATGTGGAAATCGGCGGTGTATTCGTTCCGCGTAGCCGGCACGCCGTCCAGGGGCAGGTCCAGCATACGGATGCCCAGCACCAGGATGGAGCGGGCTCCCTTCACCAGGTCCCGTGCCCTGCGTCCTTCCGGCGCCCTGGCGTCGTAGGCCTCGGCGCTGGCTACGCCGAAGAGATCCAGGCCGGCCATCTCCC
>JAHEXQ010000030.1 GCA_023252035.1 Actinomycetes bacterium | reverse complement strand
TGGCGCCGGCCAGTATGCCGGTCCAGAGGATAGAGAGAGCGATGAGTGCCGGGATGACCGATTCCTTCAGGGTTATAGACCTGCCGGAAATGCCGGTCACCTGCAATGCGATGGGTTGCGCTGTCCCTCGCAAAAAAGTCGCAGCGTCTCCGATGTTCCGCACCACCGTGCTGGCGAGACTCGTGTCGCGCTCAAGCCTGGCCGCCAATTCTGGTTGGCCGGCAAGGGCCTCGCGTGCCAGTGTGAGGTCGGCGAGCACCGTACGCAATCCCAGGACGTTGCTCCCGAAAAAATTGCCCCCATCCACCAGTACCAGGAGACCCGCTGTAACCGCAGAGACCTTCGTCGCCACCACTTCCTCGTTGATGCGCGAGAAGGCCCCCCGCACTGCCGTGTCCGCCAGGCTTGCCTTTACGGCGTTGGACTCATCCAGGATGACCGTTATGGTGGCTACACTATCGAGGATCTCCAGGTCGGAGATGAAGCCGGGAGGTATCTCCACTACCGCATCGATCTTCCCTTTCCGCAGCACCTCGATGGCTTCGGCCGTCGTCGTGTACTCGTGCACGCTCACGCCCTCGCCCGATACCTGGGTGAAAAGCTGCGTGGGGCTGACCCGCTCTCCGCCAAGGAAAATAGTGTCGCCGGATGTATCCAGGTTCACGACCCCTAGAGGGGTGGGGTTTCCCGTCTGGCTGAAAGCAGCGCCGATGATGCCCATCATCAGGAAGGGGTAGATCACGAGCACCACGAGCAGGGTCTTGTTGCGGGCGACAAGCCGCAGATCCTTGAGGAATATCGCCGTCCAGCCGCGCAGTTGCCTCTTCATACATCGCCCTCCATGATGGCCATGAAGCACTCCTCAAAAGTCGCTGCCTGGTGCGCCTCGGTAAGCTCTATGGGGCTGCCTATCGCTTTGACGGTGCCGGCGCTGAGTATCGCTACCCGGTCGCACAGGAGGTCGGCCTCCTCCAGATTATGCGTGGCCAAGAGTACCGTCCGGCCATCGTGTTTCATCTGCTCGATCATATCCCATACGCCGATGCGGGCTAGCGGGTCCAATCCGGATGTGGGCTCATCGAGAAGAACCAGCTCCGGGGTCCCCACCAGGGCGGCGGCGATGTTCAGCCGCTGCTTCATGCCCTGGGAATAGACGCCGACCCGGCGGTGAGCGTCAGGCGATAATCCGACCATGGCGAGAAGCGAGTTCGCCTCTTCCTTAGCCTTCTCCCGGCCCATGCCGTGGATACGAGCGAAGAACTCGAGGTTCTCGTACCCCGTCAAGCCGGAGAACAGCGCAAGTTCCTGGGGGGCCAGCCCCAGGCCTCTCGGCATAGCCGCGGAGTCGGCAGCCAGCTCCTGGCCGCCCACGCGGAGGGAACCGCTGGTCGGCCTCATCAGGCCGCAGATCATGTTTATCAGGGTGGTCTTACCCGCGCCATTCGGCCCGAGCAGCCCGCAGCACTCACCCTCGGCCACCGACAGGTCTATTCCCTGCAGCACCCTCAGCGTTCCGAAATCCTTGGTAAGCGCGTGTATCTCTATCATGTTCTCACCCGTGAGAAGTCTAACAGATGGCACACGTCACATGCAGCGGCGTATCATTTTCCTCAAGCACCCGGCATCAATTGGCGATAATTGATAATAGCTTACTTTTGTTGACAGAAACCACAAAAATAGGTATTCATAACGATAGATGAATTTATTAACAGAAAGGCGTTCAGGTACGATATCCAGCAGGGAAAGTGCATGATGTGATGCCTGGTAAAATGGAGAAGGCTGGAAGTTCCAGGAAGGCGCTACGCGGCCTGGCGGCGGCGCTAGCGCTGGTGCTCTGCGCCTTGGTGATTATGCCGGCCGGCGGGAGCGCTTACGGCGCGACCCTCGAGGAGAAACAAGCGCAAGCCAGGCGTCTGCAGGCGGAGATAGACGCACTGAAGGGCCAGAGCCAGCAGATAACTGCGGAATACAATGCGGCATTGACCCGACTGGAAGTCATCCATGTCTCCGTGGAAGAAAATCGCGAGCGCCTCGAGGAGGCGGAGAAGAATTACCAGCAAGCCCTGCGGACCCTCAACGACCGGATGCGGGCTATGTACAAGGCCCAGGATGTCAGCGGCATCGAGGTTATTCTTGAATCAAACGATATAGATGACCTGCTCACGCGGGTCGATTACATGTCTATGATAGGCCGCCGCGACGCCTCGGTCCTAGGGGAGGTGAAAGCCCTGCAGAAAGAGATAGCCGATACCCAGGCCGTCCTCGAGGAGCAGCAAGACATGCAGAACTCAGCGGTAGCGACCATTCGCGAGAAACAGGCGGCACTTCAGCAGTCCCTTGCGGGCCAGCAAACACTGTTGAACTCCACCAACCAGGAGATCGTCCAGATCATGGATCAGATGAACCGCGATAGGAATAGCGGAGGTGGTGGTTCCGGAGGCGGAGGTGGCTTAGTGGTCGGTTCCTTCGTATTTCCCGTGCGAGGGCCGCACAGTTTCAGCAACGACTGGCACGCTCCCCGCACGGGGCATCTGCACCAGGGCACAGACATCTTCGCAGCCATGGGGACGCCGGCGGTGGCCTGCGTCTCCGGAACCTGCGAGTGGGGCGAGGGAGGCAGCGCCGGGATTTATATCCGTCTCGACGGTGACGACGGAAACGTCTATTACTACATGCACCTGCAACGCTACGGGCAGGGCGGGCATGTGAGCGCGGGAACGATAATCGGGTACGTGGGGGATACGGGCAATGCGGCTGGAGGCCCTCCCCATCTCCATTTCGAGATACATCCGGGCGGCGGTGCGGCGGTGAATCCCTACCCCACCCTGGCTGCCCATGTCTCCTGATCCCCCATGCAAATTCACCAACAGCCACTAACGGTTAATTCACGAACGCAGGTTGAGGCTATTCCTCTTCCGAATCCTGCTTATGCTCGTGTTCGGGGGGGCCGAAGCCCACGCCCGGCCCGCCCGCTCCAGGAGGAGGCCACGGGCCCGGAGGATAAGGGCGATTCCAGTCATCGTGCGGGCGGAACAGCCTGTGTATCTCCTGAGTCGGCATACCGCCGCGCCTCCTTTTGAGCGGAACGTAGAAGATCCCCGTGATCATCAGGCCCGCGGCCACTCCCCCTATGTGTGCGAACCAGGCGGTTCCCCCGCCAGTGGCGGAAGGTAGCGTTGTGACCCCGCTGATCACCTGGAGCACTATCCAGAAACCTATAACGATATAGGCCGGCAGTGTGACCAGAACGATGAAGACGATGGTGTGTACCCGGGCGCGCGGATATATAAGGAGATACGTAGCTAGGATGCCCGCAATGGCACCGCTCGCTCCCAGAAGCGGATTCTGCGACGAGGCGTTGAAGGCGATATGGGTGAAAGTGGCCGCAAAGCCGCATATCAAGTAAAACCCCAGGTAAGGCAGAGGCCCCATGAGATCTTCGATATTGTTGCCAAAGATCCAGAGAAAGAGCATGTTGCCGCCTATGTGCAGCCATCCTGAGTGCAGGAACATGCTCGTGAAGATGGGAACGTAGACGTCCTTAGATATGCCTAGCTGAGCTACGACCGCGGCTCGCGTGCCATGCACGACTTCCCAGGGGATCACTGACCATCTGAAGATGAAGAGATCTTGTTGGGATACCCCCCGAATGCCGTTGACCACCATGGGACTGGCCTTCAGGAACAGCATGTATATGAAGACGGCCACGTTGGCCGCGATCAAGCTCAGAGTCACCCAAGGCACTCGCCGCGTGGGATTGTCGTCAAAGAGCGGCAGCAACGGCGTCACTCCTCTCGAATACCCCCAGGATGAATCCCCTGGCCCCCCGCATTCCCAGCCGGTTCAGCAGTACCTCGTACCAGGTCCCCAAAAATCCCAGGGGTTTCCAGCCCGCGATCACCCGGAAATCGCTGAAAGTATCTAGGGTGCGCGTGCGCAGACCGGTTCCCTCAAATAGCCTGCGCAAGCGGCTCGGCGTATTGCTACGGTAGCGCACCGGGTAGATATCCGGTTTGGGCCTTCCCGTAATCGCCGCCACGAGTTTCATACGCCGCGTCTGCGAAAGTAGCCGGGAAAGGGCAAAGTTGACCGTGTAGGGAAAATAACGGATGTCCGGGGTGAGGATTATGACGCAGCCGCCGGGCGCGAGGATGCGCCGGATTTCCCCCGCCGCATTACCGGGTTGCTCCAGGTGCTCGAAGACGAATTTGCAGACCACCAGGTCCACGCTCTTATCGGCCAGCGGAAGGGGCTTCTGGATGTCGGCTATTACCAGTTCGTCATAAGGATGTTCCCGCTCCCGCATGTCCAGGCCGGTAAGGCGGCCCACCCTTCCCGCCAGGTGTCGAAGGACGAACTCCTCCCCGCATCCAACGTCCAGGACGCGCGCACCCGGGCTCGCTGCTGCATCTATTTCGGCGAGAAAGGCGGTATAGACGTCCGGCTCGCCGGGAAGTCTCGCACGATAATAGCATAAAGACCAGAGAGCAGCGCCCTCAGAGCTTCTCATAGCCATTCTTCCAGTGATTCCAGGACATAATCCGGTTGCCACTCGCTCCTCGCCAAGTCTTCCCTCTTGGACACGCCCGTGAGCACCAGAGCCGTCTTGATGCCAGCCCGGCAGCCGCCCATTATGTCCGTCTCCAGACGGTCGCCGATCAGGATGATGCGCTCCGGTTGCCCCCCCAGGCGCGCCAGGGCGATGTCCATCATCCAGTGGTGCGGCTTTCCCACGATGACCGGCTTCTTGCCCGTAGCCCTCTCCACAGCGGCCACAATGGCTCCCGCCCCCGGCCACAGCCCGTCCGGCGCGGGGAAGGTGGCATCGTCATTGGTGGCGATAAAATCCGCCCCGGCATTGATAGCCAGCACCGCGTTCTTCAGCCTCGCGAAAGTGAGTTCCGTATCCCACCCCACCGCCACGAAATCGGCCCTGCTGGCGGCGTCGCCTTCCAACATAACCAGGCCCGCGGATTCCAATTCCTCCTGCAACCCCTGCCCGCCCAGAGCGAAGGCACTCCGGCCCGCGATATCCTTGTTTTTTCGCAGGTATAACATGGCAACATGGGCGGAGGTCAGCACCTCATCCTCCTTTACACCGGGGACGCCCATGCGGGCGAGCTTATCCCGATAATCCCGGCGGGTGAACCTGGAGTTGTTGGTCAGAAAGAGCCTCTTCTTGCCCGCCGAGCTCACGCGGCTGGCGAAAGCAACCCCGCTCTTGATTGGTTCGTTCTGGATATATAGCACGCCGTCCAGGTCGAAGACGAAGCTGTCGTAAAGGTCCAGTACGTTCATCCTGTCAGACCTGCCCGTCCGGCATTGCCAGCCCGAACCTGAAGCGCCGCAGGGTCTCACGATAGGATTCATTTGAAGGCTCCATGACCACCGCCAGCTTGAGATGGCCGACCGCCTCCGACAGGCTGCCTGATCGTCCGAGGCAGAGCGAAAGACAGTAATGGGCCCAGTGATTCGTGGGATCCAATATGAGTGCCTCTTCGAACTGCACCCTCGATTGTCCAGGTTGGTTATTGTTGAAGTACGCCTGACCCAGGGCCTCCAGGATCGAAGATTTGCCGGGCTGCAACAACTTGGCCAGCTCCAGTAGAGGCACAGCGGCGCGGTCTTGCCGCAGCGCCATGAGCTTGCGCCCTTCCTGCAGCAGTTCGTAAGCACCGTCGTCCATTACGGAATCACCGGCTTTCCCTCGCCCTTCCTTTCGGACAGCCGCATGAGGGAGGATGTTAGAGCCGCTATCGCGCAGATCACTCCCAGATATGCGGCAACCTGCGATTTCTTGGTCATAAACATGTTCGTGAGAAAACCGCTCCCCAGGCCGGATCTTTTGCCTGCGCCCTGCAAGAGCCCCACATTGCCTATGAGTACGAGGAGCAGGAGCATGAGCGCCGTAAAGGAGAGCAGCCCGATAATCACTCCCGCATCCACCGGGAGTTTAGGAAGCTTTCCTGCAAACGCCACCAGCGCGAGGGCCGCCAGGAACGCCGCAAGAACCGGCACAGTGTAGCCGATAACGCCCAGGTCGAGGAACCGCAGAGTGGTAGCCCCGCCCCCCGTCTCACCCGTGCCCAGCTTCCACGTAACCCGGAACCAGGGCAGGAAGCTCATGACTATGAAGGTGACCCCGGAAACCGCAGTCAGGATCCAGGCCGCGCGGTCCACCGAGTCGTCCTCGCGCGCCCGAGGGCGAACCAGTCTCAGCAAGTAAGTCCCGACGCGCTTGAGAAATCTTACCTGCTCGCCCCGGTGGCGAGTCATGTCCTTGGTTATATCCAGGCGATACCCGTAGCGAACGCGTGGCTGCTCTTTCTTGCGTGGAGCAGGGGCAGGTTTTACCGTTTCTCTCTGCTCCGTCCTGGGCAGCCGGACCTCCCGGCCCCGCTTGATCACGCGCTTCTGCGAGGGCGGCGTCAGCCGCCAATCCGGAGGGGATTCAGGGGAAGCACCCGCCTCGCGGCGGGCATAATCGCTCTCGCGGTTCAGCGGTTCCTGAGATTCGGGTGGTTCCTTCTCCATGCTCCCGCTATCCTTAAACGTGCCCTACTATAGCGACGGTTGCCCAAAATCTTTTCACGTGATTCCCCCTCTTCTTGCTGGGGTCAACTAGGACTGACTCCTCTGACGCGGTCCCGGACTTTGAGATAAAGGCGGGGAAACCGGGACCGGAAGGCGCTCTTGGACTGTTCGATCATCCGGTCGCGAAAGACGGCGAGCTTGACTAATGTGGCGTGCGGCAGATTCTGCGATGTGAAAATCCTGTCCACCATCTTCTCCAGGGGACCGGACAGTGGACCGGGCAGCTTGCCGGTAAAGCGATAGATGCGCACGAAGGTCTTGAAATAACGGCGCACGAAAAATAGCTGGTCGCGCGGCAGGGTTGGCTGGTCCACGTAACGGTCTTCGCGGTAATCATAGGCCGGCGGGACGAACCCCTCGGCCACAGCCACTTCGAAGAGCTTCGTGTCCGGGTAGGGGTAGTAGATGGGATTGAGGCTGATATCGGCCTTGATGTCCACGTTGAGCTTAATGGTGTCGAGCACGCGCGTTTTGTCCTCGTAGGGAATGCCCACCATGTTGTAGGCGACCGTCTTGATGCCCTGCTCCCGGCAGGCGGCGAAGGCGTTTTTTATCTGCTCCGTGGACATGTGGCGGTTGAGCACTTCGTTGCGTATGAACTCGTTGCCGCTCTCCACACCGAAGAACATCTGGTAGCAGCCGGCTTCGCGCAGCATCCTTGCTATCTCGGGATTGATGAGATTGGCGCGGTAATTGCAGATGAAAGGCAGCCCTATCTCTCTCTTGTACAGCTCCGTGAAGCGCGCCAGCCAGCCTCCTTTCCAGGGCAGGATGTCGTCCCGGAAATTCAGATAGCGAACCTCGGGAAAGACCGAGCGCAGCTTCTTGAGATACTCGATGGAATACTCCGGGCTATGAAAGCGTGAATATTTGCTCTTATCTGGGTAGATATCCCGCATCTTCTTGTTAGAGCAGTAGGTGCAGCTATAGGGACATCCCCGGGAGAGGATAACGATAGCGGTCTTGATCTGCGTCGCCAGGATGTTTCCGAAATCGAACAGCTCGAAATCGGGAAGCGGGAGCTCGTCGATGTCCGGCATGGTCGGCCGCACCTCGTTGCGAAATATCTCGCCGCCCTGCTTGACCCAGATGTTGCGTACGTCCCTGTAATCCTCACCCGCGTCCATGCGACCCACCAGTTCCAGAAGGGCCTGGTCGGCCTCGCCCCGGCAAAGCATGTCTATCCCCTCGGTGCCGATAACCTCCTCGGGCATGGTGGTAGGGTGATAGCTGCCGGAGATGGTAGGTACATCTAACGCGTCTTTGGCCCAGAGGGCGTACTCCTTCACCTGCGGGTACTCCCGGGTCATGGTGACGAAACCGATAAGGTCAGGCGCGTAGCGGCGCAGCTCATTCTGAAACTGCGGCCTCTCCACGGGATCGGTCAGGTGGTAGAGATCGACCTCATGACCCGCCTGCTTCAGCAGCGCTGAGAGCGAGCCGACTCCCTCCATATACCAGCCGCCCCGTTCCACCCCCGTCAACCGTCCCGTCTCCGGGTCCATATTCACCTTGAAATCCGGGTACACGAATAGTATTTTCACCCGTTCCTCCGTAGTGCCAAGCCAATTACGCCTGCAATTATAACAGAGATGTCCTGCCCTGCAGGCATGATGAAACTTAGCAGAACCTGGACAGGGAAAAGGGACGCAGTTCTTCGGGCTCCGAATCTTCCGCAACGGTCTCGGCAAGGAGGCGCCCCGTCTCCAGGGAGAGAGCTATGCCGTCGCCCCCGTGCCCCGTGGCGAGATAGAAGCCCGCAAGACCAGGTACTCCTCCTATGATGGGCAGGCCATCCCGCGATTGGGGCCTGAGCCCCGCGAAGGACCGGATAATGCCCAGCCGTTCCAAGCTCGGGATATAGCGATGGGCCAGTTCTGATATCGCTTGCATAGCCCCGAGCGTCGAAGAGCGGTCGAATCCCGCGTCTTCGCGGGTGCTTCCTATAAGGAGGTTGCCGCTGGCGGTCTGCTCGGCCGTGAAACCGGCTCGCACGCCGGCACTGGCGGCTCCGGCTGTTACCGACCTGTGCTTCACGGAGAGGTATTCAGCTCCCGCGACGGTGTGGCTAAGTACCGGGCTGACGGATTCTGTTACCAGGACCTGGCCTTTGAGCGGATAGACGGGAATACGAATACCCAGCGTCTCACAGATCCCCGCGCTCCAGGCGCCGGCGCAACAGACCACGCGTTGAGCTTGGAAATCGCCGCCATCGGTCAGAAGTTCCCAGGAACTATCAAGCCGCGTGAGCCGTTTCACCACGCATCCCTGCAGGATGCTGGCTCCCTGCTTCGCGGCGGTCCAAGCAAGTGCTTGCGTGAGGTTAAGGGGATTTACTTCCGCATCTGCTGCGCAGATCGTAGCCCCTGTAAGGTGGGCTTCCAGCGCCGGCTCCAATGATCTGGCTTCGCGCGGGCTCAGAACGTCCACCTCTAGGCCTCGCGATGCCGCCTCTCCTGCGAGGCTACTCAGCACAGCCAGTTCCCGGGAGCCGAGCGCCAGGAGCATCCCGCCGCACGCCCTGAACTCAATATCTCCATCCAATTCGTCGCGGCAACGACGAAAGAGCTCCAGGCTGCGGCGAGTCATATCCATCATGGGCCCAGGTTCCTTCGACTGGACCGAGAGAAAGCCGTCGCAAGCGCCGCTGGCCCCCGCTGCTATCTCCCCCGCCTCCAGCAAGAGAACATCCAGGCCGCGCCGCGTCAGCCAGTAGGCCACGGAACAGCCGATGACGCCAGCGCCGATAACGGCCACATCGTAGGCAGGTTTAAATGTATCGGTATGACAAGGACGCAAGAAAGTGGTTTGATCCATTTCCTGCGTCCCAGTGGAACCAGGTCCTGCCTCTACCTCCATGAACGTAAAATATGACTTGGAGGGCAAAAATGCAAAGCAGTACTTGAAAGCGACTTACCCGCCTGCGGCAATTACCACATGCTCGACGGATAACCCTTATTGCCCCCCAGGAGCATCCTCGCTATCAGCCAGCGCTGGATTTCGGAGGTGCCTGCGCCGATAGTGGCGAGCTTGGAGTCCCGAATAGCCCGCTCGATAGGCTGCTCTTTAATGTAGCCGTAGCCGCCGAAGATCTGCACCGCCTGGTCGGCTACGCGCATGCCCGCCTCGCTCATGTAGAGTTTGGCGACGCTGGCATCGATGGGTGAGGACATCCCCTGGTCCTTGAGCCAGGCCACTTTATAGATGATGAGGCGTGTCGTCTCGATGTCCACCTTCATGTCCGCCAGTTTGAACTGGATGGCCTGGAAGGAAGATATGGGTCGCCCGAACTGCTTCCTCTCCTTGGCGTAAGCAATACACTGCTCGAGCATGCGTTCCATGCCGCCGATGGATCCGCCGATCATAGCGCCGCGCTCCCATTCCAGGGTGGCCAGTGCGACCTGCATGAAGCCCTCGTTCTCCGGGCCCAGCATGTTGGCCGCGGGGACCTCACAATCCTCAAATATCAATTCTGACGTCGGTGACGAGCGGTTGCCCATCTTGTCCAGCTCTTTGCCGACCTTGAAACCGGGGAAGACGGACTCGACAATGAAGCCGGTGATTCCGCCGTGACCCTTCTCCTTGTCCGTAGAGGCCAGTACCACGAAGACACGTCCCGTGGGGCCGTTGGTGATGAACATCTTGGTGCCATTGAGGACATAAACATCGCCGTTGCGAACCGCCGTGGTCTGGATGTTCCCCGCGTCGGAACCCGCCTCCGGCTCCGTCAGACCGAGGCCGGCTATCCATTCGCCCGAAGCCACCTTGGGCAGGTACTTCTTCTTCTGCTCCTCCGTCCCCAACTGCCAGATGGGAACGCCGCCGATGATGGTGTGAGCGCCATAGGAGAGGGACATGCCGGCATCGCCGCCACCGTACATGAAAGCCTCCATGGCCAGGCAGGTGTCCAGGACGCCGGCCCCGCCGCCTCCGTACTCATCGGGATAGGGAAGCCCCAGGAGCCCGAATTCCCCCATCTTCTTCCATTCCTCAAAGCCGAACTCCGCTTTAAGGTCACGCTCTGCAGCCCCTGGCGCGATGACATCTTCTGCAAATTTGGCGACCTCTTTCCTGAAGGCGATCTGCTCCGGAGTCAAGCTGAATTCCATACGATCACTCCTTCCGTAATCCCTGACGGAACTGAATTGGATCTGAAGTATTGCTCCCCTACCGCGCCCCGCCTCTCCGGATCAAGGCTTCAGCGCGGCTACCACAAAATCAACGACGTCCTTCACCACGTCTTCGGCCGGCTTCCTCTTGGGGTTCTCCAGCCAGTAGTTGGCGACCCTCACCACCATGCCCATCAGGGCGTGGGCTATCATCGTAGGATCGCTGACCTTAAGGGTCCCTTCCCTTTTTCCCCGCTCAAGAAGGCGCACCAGGTCGCTGGTTATGAGATCCTGCAGGCGGCGTATCTTGCTCTCGTAGGTGATATCGTCCAGCAGGGATTCCTCAAGGATGAGGCTGAAAAGTTCCCGGTTCTGCACGATATATTTGAAGGATATGGAGATGGATTTCTTCAACTGTTCCAGCATGGCCGGCTCACCCGCGTGGGCCCTTTCTTCCTGCCGGAAACGCATCACGTAATCCTCGGCTATCTCCAGGAAGAGATCCTCCTTGCCGGAGAAGTGATTGTAGAACTCCCCTACCGAGATCCCCGCCTCCTCGGCGATATCCATTATCTTGGCCCGGAACACGCCTTCCTTGGCGAAGACCCGCATGCCCGCGGCGATGATTGCAGCGCGCACCGTATCCGGCGACTGCTTCTCCGACTCGATGGTATCCGCCAGTTCCAGCGCGGAGTTGAGCGCTCCCTCGCCCAGCTCGTTCCAGACCTGCACCTTCTTATCCATCAACTCCTTGATGCGTTTCAGGGGCAGGTGCTTATCCGCCTGCAGGCGCTTGATGTAGCTGATCATATGGATGTACGCCTCGTCGTAGTAGGCCATATTGGGAAACGTCTTGACGGGCGGGGGCAGCAATCCCATGCGGACATAGTAGTTTATCGCTGAGGTGCTCACCCCGGAAGCCCGCGATATCTGCTTGATCTTCAACAGCTTCCGGCCCCGGTTACCCGGCAAGGTTTCCTTGCTGCTCAATTGGTGCCCTTTCTCATCCGCCGCACGGAAGCAGCTGAACAGCACTCCTTGTCCCTGGAGCAAGGAAATGCCGAGCTTGGATTGATCTACGATGTTGTTAAGTATAACTTAATGAGTCATAAAATCAAGTTTACCCCTGACCCCCATCGCCGGAGCAAGGCCACGCAGCGACCATGCTATAATAAGTGGCGATTTGCAGGCGCCCCGAACGGATAGACCGCGGAGATCGCTGATTTGGCTCAGATCCTGCCTTTCAAAGGAACGATGTATGATGCCGGTTCAGGCCTCGACCTGAGCACGGTGCTCGCGCCTCCCTACGATGTGATCGGCCCCGAGTTCCAGGAGGAACTTCACGCGAGAAGTCCTCTCAACATCGTCAGGTTGATACTGGGCTATGCGCATGGCGGCGACACCGCGACGGACAACCGCTATACGCGGGCCGCCTGCTTTTTTGAAGAGTGGAAGAAGCGGGGGATCCTGAAAACCGCGGCCGTGCCTGCTATCTACCTTTACGACCAGGAATTCAGGGTCGCCGGGGAGAGGCGCGTACGCCGCGGCTTTATAGCGCTTCTCAAGCTGGAGGACTTCAGCGCCAAGGGGGTGCATCCACACGAAGTGACTTATGCAGAGCCCCGCGAGGACCGTCTGTCCCTGCTGCGCGCATGCCGGGCCAATTTCAGCCAGGTTTTCGCTCTCTATTCCGATGAGCGCCGCGAGGTGGAGGGGGCACTCTCCACGGCGGCGAGCGCTGAGCCCCTTGCGGATTTCGTGGATGAAAACAGCATCCGCCATACCCTGTGGAGCGTGGAGGAAAAGGGTGCCTTGCGGGAAGCCGCCGGGCTCATGTCGGTAAAGCAGATAGTCATCGCGGATGGTCATCACCGCTATGAGACGGCCTTATTACACATGCGCGAGATGCGTGCGGGAAACGGTCCTCGAGGCGATAATCCCTACGATTTTGTTCCCGCCTGCTTCGTGAGTTCCCAGAATCCCGGCCTCGTTATCCTCCCCGTCCACAGGGTTCTGCCCGGAGGGTGCCGAGGAGAGCGAGAACCGGTTCGTCTCCTGGAGGATCATTTCGATATTGCACAGCTCTCGGAGAAGCTCGAAGAGGAACCGCTCGGCGAGCTCATGCAGTGGATCGGTGAGGCCGGCGCGGCCCAGCACCGTTTCGGGTTGGTGACTCCTAACGGCCTCTACACCGTGCGCGTTCGGGCAGAGGCGGAGCTGGACCGGCTGATCAATACGGAACATTCCGAGACCTGGCGGAGGTTGGACGTGAGCGTGATTCAGGAGCTCGGAATCAAGAGATGCCTCAGCCTGGAGGAGATGCATCGCGAAGGTTCCATCAAATACATGACCGACGCGTCCGATGCTATGGGGGAGGTGGTTACCGGTCGGGCCCGCCTGGCTTTTCTCCTGCGACCCACTACCGTGGAGGATATCGAAAGCATTGCACTGCAAGGCGAGAAGATGCCTCCCAAGAGTTCCTATTTCTACCCCAAACCTCTCTCCGGCATGGTAATCTACGATCATGCGACTAGGCTGTCCGGCTAGCAGGCGTAAGGCGCGCCTGCTTTCCATACCCCTTCCTGTATTGAAACCGGAGCCTCCTTGCATTAGATTAATATACTGTTCCGTTACAACTCGACCGGACGGCATCCTTTTGGAGCGAGCGTAGGAGACAGGCCGTGGCATTCACCGTTGATCAAGTAGTGAGTCTTTGCGGGTGCACAAAGAAGCAGCTGCGATATTGGAGAGAGACCGGGTTGGTTCCGCCCTCCGGAGGCGTCACCGAGAATTCCAGGCGGCTCTACAGCTTCCAGGATCTGGTGGAGCTGAAGACCATCAAGCGTATGCTGGAAGAGGGCATTTCCCTTCAGAAGATACGCAAGACGCTGGACTATATTTACGATGCCACGAATATCGAACGTCCCCTTTCGCAATGCAAGTTGATAAGCGACGGCAGTTCTATCTTCCAGATGTGCGGAAATGACGGCGAGCTGATAGACACGCTCAAGCGCGGGCAATTCTCGTTCTGTATCGCGTTGGACAGCATTACGCATGAGCTGGACGCAAGCGTACAGGAGCTGGCTTCAGATCGCGAACTCTTTATTCAGAGACTGCTCTCGGCAGATGAAGGTCAGGCTGGCTGAGATCCTGCCTTTACGCGGCGGGAGACCGAACCGCGGCTTGAAGCGCAGGGGAGGCAGGTGATAGCATGGCCAAGACCAAACCGGAACTGGTTCTGCTCTACCCACCTGAGATCTACGACTTCCGCAAGCATCTGCGCATCGTTAGCCCTATCCGGGAATTCCAGGCCTCCCCCACGGGCGCCTATCCTGTGGACCTGGCCCACCTGGGAGAATACCTTGACCGCAACGGGGTGGCCAGCCTCGTGCGCAACCTGGCCGGCGAGATGTCCTCGGACAGTTCCTTCGACGTCCCCGCCTACCTGGCTGGGCACTCCCCCCTGGCATTCCTGATTTACCTGCATCGGACCGCACAGACGCAGGGAGCCCTCGAGATTGCCAGGTTATGCAAACAGGAACATGCGGCCGTGCCTGTGGTCATGTGCGGTTTTGCGGCATCCTATTTCTGCCGGGAACTGGTGTCGCTTCCCGAAGTGGATTTCGTCATCCGTGGAGACTCTCCCGAGGAGCCGCTCCGCATGCTCATGGATGGACTTCGTTCACGCGTGCAGTTCTCGGAGATACCCAACCTCGCCTACACCTCGAGCGCGGGTTCGTGCGAGAATCCGCTCGAGTACATCCCGGCAAGCCTGGAGCATCTCGGAAGCCCTTACACTTACCTGGTCAAGTCGGCCTTTAGATATGGTAGCCTCCAGGAGATGATGGCCGCTCTGGATCTCAACCTGCATCCCTTTACCCAGGTCTTGGTGGGGCGCGGCTGTTCCTATGACTGCATAACCTGCTTCAATTCCCGCAGCGCAGCGGAGAGCCTGCAGGGCCGCAAAAGTGTGACCCTGAGGAGCCCCAACCAGATAGCCCGAGACGTGGAGATAATCAGCGACATGACCGGCGCTCCCATAAGCCTGCGAGGAGACCTGCGCCTGGGTGGAGACGATTACGCCTACGAGACCATGGAGATACTCAGCCATCTGGCCCCCGAAAACTCCATCGGCTTCGAGCTGTTCGATGTGGCGAGCCGTGAGTTTTACGACCGCCTCGTTTCGTGCATCCCCCACTTCGATCTGTCCCTCTGCCTCCTTTCGCATGACGAGGAGATGCGGAATTTCTGCGGCAAGGCCTTCAGCAACGAAGAGCTTGAGAAGAACATCGCCTGGGCGTTGGAATCGGGTTGCGGGCGCATCGATCTCATTCTGCTGGTGGGCTTGCCCGGACAATCCCCCGACCTGGTCCTGGGGAGCATCGCCTACTGTGCAGAGCTCATGCGCCGCTACGGCCCCAAGCTGAATCCCACTCTCCAGGCCATGGTGCCCATACTCAGCCCTGGTAGCCTGGTATACGAGGAGGCGCCGCGATTCGGCTACAACCTCTTCTCGAAGAACCTGGCCGATTACCGGCAGGCCCTGCTGGCGGCGAACTGGCGAGACTCCCTGAATTACGAGACGAGGTGGATGAACCGCCAGACGATACAGGATACCGTTTACACGGCCCTGCTGGCCCTGAACGAATTGAAGGCGAAGCACGGGTTGGTGACACGCCACAAGGCGGATATCAAAGAGCGCCGCATCCGCGACAGCCTGGCCATCATCAAGCACTTGGACGAACTGAGCGGACGGGAGCTGGAGGTCATGGGACAGGGGGAACTCGATAAACTCAAGCATGAAGCGGACCTTATCAACCGGGCCTTTACCCTACCGTCGAGGCTCGACGATCTCAAGTCCATGCGCAAGCAGTTTCACTACACGCGCATCCTCAAGCTGGCCCTGGGCCGCACATGAACCCGCGCGGCAATAAGGCAAACCGGCGCTGCAAGGCGCAGCCTCAATCCTCGTAGTATAGCTGTTCCGCTTTCTCTTTCAGATGGTTGAAATCCTTGCGCGGTCGGTCATCGGGCAAGAGGCTATCCGTGTGGTTAAAGCCCCAGCCCTTATAGACGACAGCAACGCGGGAACTGAAGACCCGCTTAGCGGGCGCGCCGCAAGCTTCACACTCGGATACCTTCTCGGCGTCCATGCTCTGGACGCGGTCGAAGACCGCCCCACATTCCGGACATTTGTACTCGTAAACCGGCATTGATATCATACCTCCTCGCAGCCTATCATAGCAGATTTGACCCGGAGTTAGGCAATGGGAGCTTCGCCGCAACCCGCCCATAGGGTAAACTGATGGTTGTATCCGTGCCGCCGGGGCTTATCGTGTTCCTGAAGCTGTCTAAGAAGGGGGATTGCCGTGGATTTTGAAACCCTGAAACTCGAAGTGGAAGACCGCGTCGCCGTTCTCACCCTGAACCGTCCCAAGACCATGAATGCGATGAACACCATGATGTTCGCTGAGCTCAAATCGGCCATTGATACCATCAAGATGGACCCCGAGATGCAGGCTGTGCTCCTCGCAGGTGAAGGAAGCGCCTTCTCGAGCGGGCTGGACGTGGCGGAGTTCCAGACGCTTCGCGATCTGACGACCGCCGGTATCAAGAACGCGGTCCGCATGCTGCAGGATATCTTCGCCCAGGTGGAGAACCTGGAGAAGCCCGTTATCGCCGCGATTCAGGGCCCCTGCTTCGGAGCGGCCATGGAGCTATGTCTTACCAGCGATATCCGCTTCGCCGCCGGGGATGCGGTTTTCGGACTGCTCGAGATGAAGTTCGGCATCATCCCCGATCTGGGTGGCTGCAAGAAGCTGGCTCGGCTGGTAGGCCCCGGTAGGGCGAAGGAGCTCATCTACACCGGGGGTACCGTCCACGCGCAGGAGGCATACCGCATCGGGATGATCGAACATCTCACGCCGGTGGGAGAGGCTCTGGACCAGGCCATGGTGTTGGCCAAACGCCTCGCGGCGGGCCCCGCCTTAGCGCTGGGCCTGGCCAAACGGGTCATAAACCGCTCACTCGATGCCACCGTGGAGGAATGTTTCGAGCTGGATCAGCTCGCTCAGACTATCTGCGTTCGTTCCGATGACTTTCAAGAAGCCGTTAACGCTTTCACGCAGAAGAGGAAGCCTGAGTTCAAGGGAAGCTGAGGGTCCCGACCAGGGAAGCTCAGGACACCTCGAGTTCAATCTCGGCGGGGCGCGAACCCATCTCCGCGAACCAGTATCTTCCGACGTTCAGCAGGTCGAGTTGCATGAGATAACGGCCGGGCGTGCCGGGAGCTACGGCTCGTACGGTGAAACAGCATTCCAGCCCCGGTTCTACATCGCTCGCCAGGGGCCATTTCCACCAGCCTTCCTCGAGCAGGCCGCGCTTGAGGTCGTACAGATGGGCACCTAGCTCGACCGAGCCGCCTCGCCTATTGCTCTTCGCCAGCCAAGTCGAATCGCCGGTGTTGCGAAGGGTAACATCAAGAGCCAGCTCCTCTCCCGCCTTTGTTCGCAGCGTGGATTCATCTGCGTGCAACTCTGCCCGCAGGATATTCGGGTGGACGGAGTCGAAGCTCTCTTCGCCCTTCTGAGCCAGTACCACGTAGTAGCGCTCCGTCTCCGCGCGTATGGCGTCCAGGTGATAGAGCGCGTCGTCACCTTCCATGAA
>JAHEXQ010000174.1 GCA_023252035.1 Actinomycetes bacterium | reverse complement strand
ATTTCAAGTCCGAGGAGAGCATCGCGAGAGCCAAGGCCGAGCTGCTGAAGTCCATCCCGCGCGAGGGGATATGCGTGCTCAACGCGGATGAGCCGTGCTATAAGTGGTTGGCGCGCCGCTGCGGCGGGCGGAAGATCTCCTTCGGCACCTCACGCACCAGCGAGGTGCGGGGCGGCGATCTGAAGGTGGATTCTTGCGGGAAACCCTCTTTCACCCTCAGTTATGACGGTTCGAGTATCGGGATAGAACTGCCGCTTCCAGGGCGGCATAACCTATACAATGCGTTGGCGGCCGCAGCCTGCTCTCTGGCGTTAGGATTGGGACTTGAGCAGGTCAAGCCGGGCCTTGAGAAGGCCCGGCTTACAGAATGGAGGATGGAGATGTTCAAGACGACTGAGGGCGTGACCATTCTAAACGACTGCTACAACTCCAACCCGGCGGCCGTAAGGGCCGCGCTCGAATCGCTTGCGGACATAGACGCGTCCGGCAAGCTGATCGTGGTGCTGGGAGATATGGCCGAGTTGGGGGCCATCTCTGATGATGCGCATCACAGGGTGGGAGAACTCGTGGTGGAATCCGGGGCGGACGTGCTCATCACTGTGGGCAAGCGAGCCCGGGATATCGCCAGCGCGGCACGCCACCGGGGATTGCCACGGGGCAGCGTCTTCCCCACGAGGGATGTGGCGCAGGCGGCCGAGGTGCTGCGTGCTGTACTGGAGCCGGAGGACATGGTCCTTATAAAGGGCTCTCGGAGCCTCGGTATGGAGCGGCTGGCACACTCCGTGGCTTAGTTCGGGAGCGCCCACCAAGTCCGAGAAGGTGGTGCCGGTCTGCCGCATGCGCAGCGCACCAGCAGATATGATGTATAGCGAGAGCGAGGAGGCGAGAGGGAAAATTGTACCGGGTTCTGGCTGCATTGCTCATCAGCCTGACCATATGCATTACCATGATGCCGCTCTTGATACGATGGCTGCGCCATCACGGCATAGGCCAATTGATCCGGGAAGACGGCCCTCACGCGCACTTTGCCAAGGAGGGGACCCCCACCATGGGCGGCGTTCTCATCCTGGCGTCAGCGCTGATCGCGTTTCTGCTCATGGCCGGGTCTCTGGAGCGCGGGACGGGCTTCGCACTGGCCTTCACTATGATTGGCTGCGGCGCTCTCGGCTTCACCGATGACATCCTCAAACTGCGACGGCAGAGGTCGCTCGGACTTAAGCCCTCAAGCAAACTCCTTTGGCAACTGGCCATCTCCATCGCGCTGGCCTATCTCCTGGTGAACCGATTCGGCGTGGACACCAAGCTCTATCTCTTCAAGAGCACCGATGTGCTGGTCGATCTGAAGTGGGGTTATTACCCGCTGGTCTTCGTAATGGTCCTGGGCGCCTCCAACGCGGTGAATCTCACAGACGGGCTGGACGGCCTGGCGGCCGGGACTACGAGCCTGGTGATGACGGCTTACATCCTCATCGCCTTCACGCAGTTCCGCAACAGCTTCTTCTTCTATCGCCAGGTAAACGCGCCTCTGGATAGCGCCATCTTCGCGGGGGCGGTGATGGGAGCCTGCATCGGCTTCCTCTGGTGGAACACGCCGCCCGCGCGCATCTTTATGGGTGATACCGGCTCGCTCTCCCTGGGCGGAGCCCTGGCAGCGCTGGCCATGGTCACCAAGACGGAGCTGCTGCTCGTGGTGCTGGGAGGGCTCTACGTGATAGAGACGGTCTCCGTGATACTGCAGATATTCTTCTTCAAGACCACGGGCCGGCGGGTGTTCCGCATGGCGCCGCTACATCACCATTTCGAGATGAAGGGGTGGTCCGAATACACGGTGCTGGTGAGATTCTGGATAGCCGGCGGTCTGCTCGTAGGGTTGGGGTTCATCCTCTTCTACATCAACTACGTCGGCACCGTCTAGGTGGGGAGCGGGCGAGATGGATCTGCAATTCGAGCACGTCCTGGTTGTGGGGCTGGGAGTCAGCGGCTTCGAGTCTGCGCTGAAGTTGCGGCAACTGGGAATTCCTGCAACCGTGACCGATCGGGGAGACGGGGCCGCGCTGCGGTCCCGGGCCTCGCAGCTCTTGGAGAGTGGCACCGTCGTGAAGCTCAACGACACAGAGCCCTCCATCCCTGCCGACTGCGACCTGCTGGTGGTGAGCCCCGGAGTTCCCAAGCACGCGCCGCTGCTCGCCTCCGCCCGGGAGCGGGGGATTCCCATCTGGAGCGAGATCGAGCTGGCCTGGCATTTTGTGAAAGGCCCCCTGGTGGCAGTGACCGGCACCAACGGTAAGACCACCACCGTGACGCTCATCGCCCGGATACTCAATGCGGCGGGCCGCCCCGCGGTCGCCGCCGGAAATATAGGCACGCCCCTGGTGAAGGCGGCGGAGGAGGCTGCGGCGGAGGAGGTGCTGGTGGCCGAGGTCTCCAGCTTCCAACTGGAACACATCGTGCATTTTCGCCCCGGGATATCGGTGCTGCTGAACATCGCCGACGACCATTACGACTGGCACGCCGACCTGGCTGATTACGAAAGGGCCAAGGCCCGTATCTACCTGAATCAGGGCGGGGGCGACGGATTCGTATGCAACATGGACGACCGCGCGTGCGTGGCCCTGGCGGGAAACGCGCCCTGCCCGGTGGCCTTCTATAGCAAGATGGACGACGCGCGTGCCGCCACCTTCGTCTCGGCAGGGCGGCTGGTATCGCACCTGGGGCCGGGCGGCTCTCAGGTTGACCTGGGGAGCGTAGACGATTTGGGGCTGCGCGGGGCGCACAACCTGGAAAACAGCATGGCCGCCGCGAGCGTGGCTCTGCTCCTGGATGTCGGGCCCGCCTCCATCCGTAAAACTCTGTCCGAATTCGAAGGGCTGGAGCATCGCATCGAAGCGGTCACGGTATATGAAGAGATATCCTTCTTCAACGACTCCAAGGCGACCAACCCGGATGCGGCACTGCGCGCGCTGGAATCTTTTAGCCAGCCGGTCGTGGTCATCATGGGCGGCCACAATAAGGGGTTGGACTTTTGCGCGCTGGGTGAAGCCCTGCAGACCCGCGCGGACACCGGTGGACTGCACGGCTGCGTGTTGATGGGCGAAGCGGCCTCCGAGATGAATAAGAGCTTCCGGGGGCGGGGCTACGGTTTCCCCTGTGTGCAAGCGGCGGATATGGAAGAAGCCGTAGCCGAAGCACTGCGCCTGGCCAAGCCGGGCGATGCGGTGCTGCTCACGCCGGCCTGCGCCTCCTTCGACGCCTACGAGAGTTACGCGGAACGGGGGCGCCATTTCAAGATGATCGTGAGGGCCCTGGGCGGGGAGGATGAGTAGTTGGAGCGAGGAAGACCCGAGCGTAGGAGACATCCGGCTGCGCCCCCGGAGCGGCAGCGCAGCAGTTCCCAGGCCCGTTCGTCGCAACTGAGGCCCGCTAGAGCAACGGGCCGCCCGCCCGGACGGCAGCAAGGGAACCCGCCGGCGCGACCGTCCCGGGGACGGCCTGCCGCCAGAGCAGCAGGCTCCAGGCCGCGAGGGGCTTCCGTATATCAGATCCAGGACGGCAGGCGTCCCGTGCCGGGCGCGCGCATGCCGCGCGCCCGGACTCAACCGGAGAGCGCGGCAGCGGTTGAAGCTAAAGGCGGCTCCCTCTACTGGTGGCTGACGGGTATAACCCTTCTGATGGTACTCTTCGGGCTGGTCATGATATTCTCCGCGAGCTCCAACCTGGGTTTCAGCCAGCACAACTCCAGCTACTATTACCTGAGGAAGCAGGTCATATATGCGCTCATCGGACTGGTGGCCATGCTGACGCTCCAGCGGTTCGACTATCACCGGCTCTGCCGGGTTTCGCCCTTCTTCATGGGGCTGGCTTTCATACTGCTCGCAGTGGTGTTCGTGCCCCATGTCGGAAGCCAGGCATACGGTTCCACGCGGTGGATACAGCTCGGTCCGGTGGTGGTCCAACCTTCGGAGCTGGCCAAGTTCGCGGTGATCCTCTTCGCGGCTTATATCTTAAATCTCAAGAGGGCTCGCCTGGGTTCCCTCAAGGAGATATCCTTGCCTCTGCTGGCGGTAGTGGTGCCCGTATGCTTGCTGGTCCTGCTCGAACCTGACCTGGGCACGGCGGTCATAATCGGAGCGGTGACGCTGGGAATGATCTGGCTGGGCGGAGTTAAGCGCTCCCACTTCGTCGCCCTGACAGCGGGAAGCCTCTTTCTGGGATTCATCTTCATAATGTCTTCCGGATATCGGAAAGCCCGATTCTTCGCTTTCCTGGATCCCTGGGCCGCGCCGCAGGATGGGGGCTTCCATATCATACAGTCGATGGTCGCCCTGGGCACAGGGAACATCAAGGGTCTGGGTCTGGGCATGAGCCGGCAGAAATATTTCTACCTGCCCAACGCGCATACGGACTTCCTCTTCGCCATCATCGGAGAGGAGCTGGGCTTCCTCGGAACCATACTGGTGGTG
>JAHEXQ010000173.1 GCA_023252035.1 Actinomycetes bacterium | reverse complement strand
AGATTGGAGTCCCCGACCGCATTTTCCTCTTTGACGTGGGGGAGGGCCCCAATGTATGTATCAATCCGAGGATAACTTTCCCCGACGAGGAGATGACGGAAGCGGCCGAGAACCTGGAGGGCTGCCTGAGCCTTCCCGGCATAGAGCTGCCGGTAGAGCGGCATGTGAGGCTGAAGCTCGAGTACCAGGACGAGAAGGGAGAGGCGCGGAGCCTTGAGGCCGAGGGGCTCCTGGCCCGGGTGATTCAGCATGAAACGGACCACCTGGACGGAGTAGTGATCCTGGACCGCGCCGACCGCAAAGCCAGGGCCGAGGCTCTTAAGAGGCTAAGGGACTCCCTTTATTCCCTGTAAGTCCAGCGGCTCCCGGCGGCGAACCCGGAGCGTATGCCCCGCGGACCTTTTGGGCACAATCCACGCAGGAATGGAGCGGCATTGAGGGTCGTCTATTTCGGTTCCACCGGATTCTCTCTTACAGGCCTGGAGGCACTCCTGGCCGGCGGGTACGAGATAGCCGCCGTGGTGACGCGGCCAGACCGGCCTGCCGGCCGGGGCAGGGCTACCTCGGAGACGGTAGTGAAGGCCCGGGCGCGGCAGCTCGGTATCGCGGTCCTGCAGCCGGAGAAGCTGGCGGAGGAGAGTTTCCTCCATGCCTTTGAGGCTACCCGCGCCGAGTTGGGCGTCGTGGCGGCTTTCGGAGCCCTTCTTCCGGCTGCTCTGCTGGAGATGCCTCGGTTGGGATTTCTGAACCTGCATGCCTCTCTGCTGCCGCGCTGGAGAGGTGCTGCTCCTATCCAGCGAGCCGTTATGGCGGGGGACGAGGTAACGGGAGTGACCCTCATGGTCATGGAGGCCGGCCTGGATACCGGCGACATCCTGGCCCGGGTGGAGGTGGTCATCGCGCCGGAGGATACGGGCACGAGCCTGGAGGCTAGGCTGGCGGCCGCAGGTGTGGACATGCTGGCCCAGGCGCTGCCGGCCTGGCAGCGGGGAGAGCTGGCGCGCGTTAGACAGGACGAGAGCCGGGCCACCTACGCGCCGCCTCTGCGCGGCGAGGAAAGGCGCATCGATTGGAGCCGGAGCGAAAGGAATATCCACAACCAGGTCAGGGCGCTGGCGATGAGCCCCGGCGCCTACACCATATTTCGCGGGAGAAGGCTCATCGTCCTGAAGACATCTATAAGCGGGCTACTCAGCCCCGGACAGCCTGGGGAACTGCAGCTCGCTGGGGAGGAGTTGCGAGTCTGTTCCGGTGGGGAACTGCTGAAGCTGGAACAGGTGAAGCCCGCGGGTAAGAGGCCCATGAGCGGGGCCGAGTTCATCAGAGGCTACCGGATTGAGCGAGAAAGGATGGGGGAATAGAGTTACATGGCAGAAAACCCGCGCGACCTGGCCTACCAGATCATCCATAGAGTGGACTTTCAGGGAGCGTTTCTGAACCTCCTGATCCGTTCCAGCCTGGAAAAATCCAAGCTGCCCGAGAGGGACCGGGGGCTGGTTACCGAGTTGTGCTACGGCGTGGCCCGGCTGCGCAATCGCGTGGACTTCGCGATAGCGCACTTCTCCTCCCGCCCCCTCGACCAGATAGACCCGGCGCTGCTGGACCTCCTGCGCCTGGGGGTATTCCAGTTGCTGGAGACCCGGGTCTCGGCCCACGCCGCCGTGAACGAAACGGTGAACCTGGCGCAGAAATATACGAATCCAGGGGCAGCCAAGATGGCCAACGCGGTGCTGCGGGCTTGTGCCAACAGCCCGGAGTCCATACCCTGGCCCGGCCGCGAGGATATGGTGCAGTACCTCTCCGTGGTGCTCTCCTATTCGGAATGGATGGCCGCCTATCTCATCCGCAACTACGGGGAGAAGACCGCCGAACGGATATGCGCAGCCGGGAACGACCGGGCACCGCTCTGCATGCGGATCAACACGCTCAAGGGAAGCCGGGAGGAACTGGAGGAGTGGCTCTCGTCGCAGAGCATAGCATTCCGGCGCAGCTCCTATGTTCCCGACGGCCTGGCCAACATCGACGCCCCCGTGGGCAAGCTCAAGCCTTTGCTCCGGGACGGCCGGGGCATCTTTCAGGATGAGAGCTCCATGCTGGTGCCCTACATGCTCGGCCCGCGCAAAGGCCAGCTCATCATGGACGCCTGCGCCGCGCCAGGCGGCAAGGCTACGCACCTCGCGCAGCTCACCGAGGATCAAGCGCGCATCCTAGCGGTGGACTTGAGCCGAGAGCGGCTGAAGGCGATGGGGGCATCCATGAAACGCCTGGGAGTGAAGTCCGTGAAGAGCCGGCAGGGAGATAGTACCAAGCTCGCCTCGGTGGCCGGGCAGCAGGCCGACGCTATCCTGGTGGACGCGCCCTGCAGCGGCCTGGGGACCCTGCGGCGGCGGCCCGAGCTGAAGTGGAGAAGGGAGGAGGGCGACCTGGCGGAGCTGGCTGCCCTCCAGTCGAGACTCCTGGAGGGCGCGGCGCCAGTACTTGCGAACGGAGGGCTCCTGGTCTATTCCGCTTGCACTATCACGCGGGAAGAGACCGTGGAAGTCGTGGATGCGTTCCTGGCGAGTCACCCGGATTTCCAGGCCGAGAGGGCCGTGGAGCACTGTCCCCTGGGATGCCCGGCCGATGCGGAGGTGGGCGACTACCTCCAGCTCATGACCCACCTGCACAACACCGACGGTATGTTCATAGCCCGCTTGCGTAAATCGGGGTGAGCTGAAGGGTATTTTGTCACTCCTGTAAAATATAATTCAGAGCGTGACCATTTGCCGAAAGGTCCCCGGCGGGGGAGGGCGGGAAGGTGCGGAACACCGAGACAGGAGGATTTGACGTGGATAAGCAAAAAGCCCTGGACATGGCTTTGATGCAGATCGAAAGGCAGTTCGGCAAAGGGTCCATCATGCGCCTGGGTGATGACACGGCCCGGTTCAATATCGAGTGTATCCCCACTGGGGCCCTGTCGCTGGACGTAGCCCTGGGCATCGGGGGAGTACCCCGCGGACGGGTGGTGGAGATATTCGGGCCCGAATCCTCCGGGAAGACCACGGTCGCGCTCCACATCATCGCCGAGGCCCAGAAGTCGGGGGGCATGGCCGCTTTCATAGATGCGGAGAACGCCCTGGACCCCACCTACGCCAAGGCCCTCGGCGTGAACACCGACGAACTCCTCATCTCCCAGCCGGACACGGGGGAGCAGGCCCTGGAGATAGCGGAGATGCTGGTACGCTCCAGCGCTCTGGATGTCATCGTCATCGACTCGGTGGCGGCGCTGGTGCCCCGCGCGGAGATAGAAGGGGAGATGGGCGACACTCACGTCGGGCTGCAGGCGCGCCTGATGTCGCAGGCCCTGCGCAAGCTCTCCGGCACCATCAACAAGTCCAACACCACGGCTATCTTCATCAACCAGTTGCGAGAGAAGATCGGGGTCATGTTCGGAAACCCGGAGACCACCCCGGGGGGAATGGCCCTCAAATTCTACTCCTCCGTGCGGCTGGATATCCGGCGCATAGAGACCCTTAAGCAGGGCACGGACATGATCGGAAACCGCGTCCGCACCAAGGTGGTCAAGAACAAAATGGCGCCGCCCTTCCGCATGGCCGAGTTCGACATCATGTACGGCCAGGGCATCTCCCGGGAGGGTTCCATCCTGGATATCGCGGTTGACCAGGGCATAGTGAAGAAAAGCGGCTCCTGGTACACCTACAACGACGACCAGCTCGGTCAGGGCCGGGAGAATGCCAAGCTCTTCCTGCAGGATAACGTCGAACTCTGTCAGACCATCGAGTGCCTCGTCCGGGAGAAGGTGGGCCTTCCTGTGAACGGGCAGCCCGCCAGGTCCGCCGAGGAGGAATCGCAGCAGGCAGAGGCAGAGGCAGAGGCAGAGGCAGAGGCTTAGGTTAAAGCGCAGGCTGAAGCTGAGGCATCCGAGGTGGCAAATCCCACAGCCGCGATAGTATCTCGCTCCCTCCGGCTGCTCGAACGCAAGGAACGCACCGTTTCGGAGATCCGTAAATACTTCAGTGCCAGGGGCGAAGACCCCGAGGCTATCGAAGACGCCGTCTCCAGATTATCCCAGATGGGCTTGCTGGACGACTCCAGATACGCGCAGCGCTACATCGACGGACCTGCCCGCCATAAGGGGTACGGAAGGGCCCGCATCTACAGAGAATTGCTGGCCAGAGGGGTGGATGGCGACCTGGTGCAGGAGGCCCTGGAGGAGTGCCACGATAAGGAGGCCGAGTTCGAGCTGCTGGTCAAGGCGGGGCGCCGAAAGTGGGAGGAGCTGGTGCGCAGCGGAGTGCCCGAGGAGAAGGTGTGCGCCCGCCTCTATGCGCACCTGGGCCGTCGTGGTTTTTCCCAAAGGGGCATCATGCGATTCATAGAGGAATTGGGAGAACTCCCCGGCGGGGACAGGCGTGATTAAAGGGCGCCTGCGAGAGTGATCGCGCCGGCCGAAGTTCCGCTGCGT
>JAHEXQ010000029.1:7425-17849 GCA_023252035.1 Actinomycetes bacterium | reverse complement strand
GCTTGTGCAGGAATCATTCCCTGCCCCCAAGTAATCATCTTCTTACACCTCCGTGCTCACTTGGGGGCAGGGAATGATTCCTGCACAAGCCCTTCCATCCCACTCTACCCCTTGCCCCCTGTGCGAAAACCGCCCTAGCAGTATAATGCAGGCATGACGACCTCGGCAGAGAGCGGCGGAATACGCACACATCCGGAGCTCTGCACCGGCTGCTTGACCTGCCAGCTTATATGCTCGCTCACCTTGGATGGACTTTTCAAGCCCTGTTCCGCACGGATAATCATATCAGGAAATCTTAACCAGCGGTCCCTCGCCTTCTCGCCGGATTGCAGCCAGTGCGGCGCCTGTGCCCATTACTGCCCCTACGGCGCCCTGGAGGCTGAAGGAGACTCATGAGCGAGCACGGCATCTACGGCTTTGCGGGAAGGGTGCTCTTCGCGGACCTGGATTCGGGCAGCCATCGCACCGAAGCCCTGAACCGGGAATGGTGCGAAGAATCGCTAGGCGGTTTCGGCATGAACCTGCGGCTCTACGAAAGTCTGGCGCAACCGGGATGTGACCCTCTCAGCGCGGACAGCCGCCTCATCCTGGGGGCGGGCCCCCTGGTGGGCACGCTGGCACCGGGAGCCTCCCGGGTGATGGCCACGGCCAGGTTCCCGCTCACCGGAGCCGTAGCCTCCGCTTGCGGCGGGATGGGGCTCGGCGCCCAGATTAAATGGGCAGGCTACGATCACCTGGTCATCAGGGGGCGGGCGACTCAGCCCAGCTACCTGCTGGTGGAGGACCGGGGAGTCCGGGTCATCGCTGCGCCGGAGCTGTGGGGCCGGGATACGCACGAGACGACTGCGGAACTGTGGAGCAGGCATCCGGGTTCCAGCGTCGCCTGCATCGGGCAGGCCGGCGAGAACCAGGTCTGCTCAGCTCTGGCCATCATAGATATGTCCAGCACCCTGGGCCGGGGCGGATTGGGTGCGGTCATGGGCGCCAAGCTCCTCAAAGCCATAGTGGTCCGGGGCAGCGGGGGAGTCGCGGTTGCCGATCCCGACCGCTTCATGCAGGCAGTTGATGGCCTGCACCGCCGCCTGCGATCCTGGCCACGCCGCGAGCGAGCTTTGCAACTGGGGATGATGGCCTCCTATCCAGGCCTGGAGCCTGCTTATCTGAGTGTAAAGCGAGGGCGCGCCGCCTGCCCCTCGTGTTTCGTGGGAGACAAGGACGTACTGGGCCTCCCAGGCGAACCGCCAAGCTCCTTCACCACAAGCTGCACCTCCTACCTGAACGCCATGCTCCTGGGTCTGCTGCTGGACCTGGACCTGCGTGAGCAGGTCCTCATCCTCGACCTGCTGGACCGGCTGGGACTCTGTTTCATTAGCTTCATGAACATGGCGCTCTTCCTGCGGGACCTGGCGGCACACGGCCTGCTGCAGCCCGGGGATCTCGAGCTGCCCGATATGTCCGGTGCCCAAGCGCTCGACGGATTCCGTTTCCTCGCCAACCTGGCTTGGGGTATCGCCCTGAAACAGGGGGCAGGCACGGTCCTTGCTGCCGGATGGCGGGCAGCGCTCGCGCACTTCGGACCCGAGGCTGAGCGTTTCGCCATAACCGTCAAAGGGCAGGATTGCCTTTACGACCCTCGGGTCTCGGGTCTGGGAACCATGGAGTTCGAGCAAGTGGTATCCCCGCGCGGACCCACCTCCGCCTCCAGCGGCTCTCCCACATACAGCCCCGGAACCCCGCTTCCGGATTTTCCGCGGCACGCCGCCCGCATGGGTGCGACGCCCGAGGCCGTGGAGCGCATCTGCGCGGGCGGGGATTTGAACGTGGGGCGTTTGACGCGCTATTCGGAGGACTGGTTCAGCCTCTTTAGCAGCCTGGGCATCTGCAACCGCGCGCAGAATAACCGTTTCTACAACATCGAGGTGATCAGCGAGCTATTCTCCGCCGGCACCGGCATGCAAGCGGGTCCGCGCGACTTGATGGACCGTGCCGCTGCCTCCTGGGAATTGTACCGCGCCCTGAACCGCCGGGAGGGCTTCAGCGAAGCAGACGACCGCGCACCGGCCCAGTGGTTCCGGGAAGACGAGGTCTGGAGGCGTGCGGGACGCATGGAGGATTATTTCCATAGGCGCGCCGTGACCGCGGCTGAGATGGACCGGCTGCTCGAGGACTACCGGGACGAGCGGTCCCGATGACCGGGGCGAGCGCAACAGATATTCGCTCTTGACGCTGTTCGGGGACAGGTACAGATGTTCGCTTGGCCCTCCCTAAGCCGAGAATCCCAGGATGGAGAAGCCGCCATCGACGGGAAGGGTGTGCCCGGTTACCATGCGGCTCAGATCGCTCAACAGGAATAGCGCCGCATCCCCGATATGTTCGATGGTGAGCGCACGGGAGAGCGGAGCTCGCGATCCGGTACCCTCGATAACTCGCTCGTAGTCTTTTATCCCGCCGGCGGCGCGCGTCATGATGGAGCCCGACTCAATAGCATTCACGCGGATGCCGTCTCCTCCCAGCTCAGCCGCCAGGTAGCGCACGTCCGAGTCGAGGGCCGCCTTGGCCACACCCATCACATCGTAGGCGGGCATCACCCGCCGGCTCCCCAGGTAGCTGAAGGTGACGGCGGCGGCGTCCCGGCCGGCCATGAACGGCCGCAGGAAGCGCAGCGTCAGATTCAAGGAGTAAACGGAGATGAGGAGCGAGTTGACGAATCCTTCCCGGGACACCGTCGAGACACCGCCGCCCAACTCTCCCCTCTGGGGACCTCCGGCGACGGCATGCACGAGGAAATCGACCTCGCCGTCGAAGTGGCGGCCCACCTCCTCCACAAAAACCCTCGCACCCTCCTCGTCCTGGACGTCCAGCACTCCGTGGAATTCCGAGCCCACCTGCTCGAAGAGGGGCAGCACATGAGGCTCAGCCTTGACGCTCTGGTAGCTGAAGGCCAACCTTGCGCCCTCCCTTACCAGCGACTGGGCACAGCCCCAGGCGATGCTCCTGTCATCGGCCACTCCCATGACCAAACCCTTCTTCCCCTGCATGATGCCGGACATGCCATCCTCCTCCTTCCTCGAGCCGCGCCCGGCATACCCCCACCCGGGCGGGGTGATCGGTTTCCGTATATCTTTGCGAGAAGCGCTTTGGGAGTTACTCGACGGGGCGCAGCTTGAAACGCTTGACCAGTTCATCCAGGCGCTCCGCCAGGAAAGCCAGTTCCTGCGCGGTGGCGCTCACTTCCTGCACAGCGGCCACCTGTCCCTCAGACAGCTCTCCCAATTCCTGGTAGGCCGCCGAGTTGGATCCGACCAGCTTGGTTATCTCCGCAAGGTCCGCTGCCATAGCCTCGCTGGCCTCCACCTCGCATTGGGTATCACCGGAGATGGCGCGGGAGATGTCGGCCATACGGGTTATCTGCTGGGCGATCTGGCCGAGGGAGCGATCAGTGCGGCTCACCACCTCGTTGCCGCCCGCCATCCTCCTGGCTCCCTCGGTCATTATCTCTACCGCGTTCTCCGTCTCCTTGCGCATGCTACGGATGAGCACGGATATGCGCTGCGCCGAGCGATTGGACTCCTCCGAAAGCTTCTTGACCTCATCCGCCACAACAGCGAATCCCCTGCCGTACTCCTTGGCCCGCGCCGCTTCGATGGCGGCGTTAAGAGCAAGCAGGTTGGTCTGATCGGCGATATTGGCGATGACATCCACGATCATGGTCACTTCGGAGGATCGCTCGTCCAAGCTCTGGATGGCTGTGGCCGAATCAGTGATCAGCTCGTAGATATTGGATATCTCCCGGACAGCCTCCATGGCTTCTCTGCGCCCCTCGTCCACGAGCCGTTCTATATCCACGGTTATCTCGGCGCCTTGCTCCGCCTTGGTATGTGAGAGCCGCATGGTCGTGACCGCGCTTCCCATTATCTCGTTGATGCGCTCGATCTTGCGCACCTCGTCCTCCATGTTGGTTGAGAGGCGCACCACCAGCTCGTTCAGCTGCTCGTTCACGGAGTTTATCTGTTCCGTGGAGGCCGAGAGGCTCCCCGCGCCGCTCGCCACCCATTCTGCCGACTCCTGAGCTTCTCCTGTGACATTGCTGAGCGACTCCAGCATCACGTCGTAGGAGGAGGCCAGTTCGCCCAGGTCGTCCATGGAGTTCACCGGCACGTGAGCCGAGAGGTCGCCTTTGGATATCTGCCGGGATACTAGCGCCAGATCGCGCACAGGATCAACTATGTTTCTGGATATCAGGTAAGTGATGAACCCTATGGTGCCAGCCAGCACCACCACCAGCAAAAGGAAGCTGATGTTCATAGACGCCGTTCCCTGGACGCCCTGGCCTCCTTGGTTTTTCTGCAGCTGCTCCAGGGCCGCTATCCAACCGAATCCCAAACTGAGCAGGGAAACGATTACGCCGAATGTCACAAGCCGGGCCCGCAGGGTCACGCCGGTGCGGATAGGAAATCTCCGGCAAGTCTCGAGAAAATCGCCGCGCACCGCCCGGTAACCGTCATAGACGAGGAAGTAGCAGGCGAGCCCGGAGCCCACTCCCGTCAAAGCCCCCATGAGGAAATAAAGGACCCCGGTGATGAGGTTGAAATCGGCGAGCCGCCCGTAGGCGGGTATGGCGATACCGAAGCTCAGAACCGCCCCACCGCCGTAGAGCACGGCTGTCGTCACAGGGAGAGCCTCCAGGCGCCGCTGTATGTGCGAAGCGAGCCTGCAATCCGGGACTGCCCCCGGGTCCCGTGGTTGCGCCGTCCAATCCAGGATCTGTTCGCCCAGTCTCTTCTGCGTGAAGTTCACGGTGATGACTATCAGGATGTAGAGAGGTAGCACTACGGTCAGAGCGGATAAACCGAAGATCTTCAGTTGCTTAGACTCGAAGTCGAAGATCGCCAGTGAATAGATGAGCGCGATGCTGATGGGAATGAGAAGCGCAGAAATGCTGGTCTTTACCAGCGTCCGTTTCCGGGTTTCCTCAAGCACCTGATTCATGCGTACCCCGTTTTATGTCAACGTCTGCAAGACATGCCGGGCATAATACTTCCTACGATACAAATATTCTAGATAAACTCGTTTAGACCTTAGCTAACGTGGCAATTATATTTGCTGTTGGCAGCATCTCGAGCGCGCGTAAATCAAAGGGGGGCTATAATGAGAGACCATTTCCTGCCCTTCCAGGAATCAAACTCCACGTCCGTGTTTACGGGTCCGACCGGGACGACCCCTGCATCATCTTCATCCCGGGAATCACCGCTCGCGTAGGTTTCTATTCGGACATGGTCCCCGGCGCCGATTTCATGGCCCGTATGTCAGGCGCAGGCTTCAACGTCATCGGGCTCGACCTGCCCGGACATGGCGAGAGCGGCGGACCCCGCGGCCTCTACACCATAGACGGCCTGATAGCGTGCGTTTCCGCCGTGGTGGATTGGATGATCGAGAACTACAACTCCAATATAGCCATCATGGGTTCGAGCCTTGGCGGCATACTCTGCCCCTACCTGGCACACGGGGAGAAACGCATCAAGGCCATCGTGGCCCACAACGTGGCCGACCTGAAGGAAGAGCTGCCCCTCGTCATCCCGCGCCAGAAACTGCTAGTAGGACTCTCGAAACCGGTGGCGCCGCTGCTCCTGAAACTCAACGCCCCGGTAGTGCCGGCTTGGGCGGTCTTCGACATCACCCATGTCTGGGAAAACCCTGCCTATCACAGGCTGTGGCGGAAGGATGCGCTGTGTGTTTGGTGGTACCCGGCGTCGACCATCGCCGACATCTTTCTGAATCCCGGCCCCAAACCTTCCCTGGGAGAGATAACCACTCCCATCCTCGTAGTGGACGGCGAGTACGACTGGATATTCCCGGTGGACTATTGCCAGCGGCAGGCCGCCAAGTTCGGCGGCCATCGGGACTTCGAGGTGATCGAGAAGGCCGGCCATGAACTGCCGGTGGAACACACGACCGATTTCGCCCGCCTGGCGTCCTGGTGGCTGAAGGAGCGCCTCGCCCTCGACCGATAACTCCAATCGCAGCCGAGGATTCGACAAAGGGGTCAATCGCTCATGCCACCGTAGAGGCACAGTAGAGGATGGGAATGACGCTATTGCGGAGCAGCCCTTTCTGCCGAAGCGTGAATACAGGTCTTAGATGCCGGGCCGGCAGGCGAAACAGAAGTCGCCGCGGTCGGCCAGACTTGCGATGCGCACCACAGCTCCGGTATGCGGCGCGTGGATGTACTGGCCGTCGCCGATGTACATCCCCACATGCCCCAGGTTCCTGAAGAAGACCAGATTTCCCGGCTGCAGATCCGAAGCGGCTACCCGCTGGCCGCACCTCGCCTGATCATAGGAGTAATGGGGCAAATCCATGCCGACCGCCCGGTAGCAGTAGGTTATTAACCCGGAGCAGTCAAAAGCGAAGGGACCGGTTGCTCCGTACACGTAAGGCTTGCCCAGTTGCGCCAGCGCGACCTGGACCACCGTCGGGGCATTGGCATCGGCGGGCGGCGGCGTGTAGCCTGCGCCCACGCCCGGGACCGGGCCTCCTATCGGTCCCAGCAGGCCGGCAACCCGGGCCAACTGCCCGTCACGGTATTCCTTGTCCGCCAGAAGAAGCGGAAGTTCAGCGTCCAACTGTGTGAGGCGATCCCTGCAAGCCAGTAGTTCCTTGGCCTGGCGAGCGTCCGTGCTCTCCTCCAGCTTCTGGGCCAGAACAGCGATCTGCCGGTTCAGCTTGTCCCGCTCCGCCTGGTTCGCGGCAATAAGCTGGTCACTCTGCTGAACGAGGCTGGCCATGTAGTTGTATGCCTCGGTGAGGATCCCGGCCAGTTCCGCGGAGGAACTGGCTGCGGCCGCCCGCCGGTTTAACTCCCTCTGCTGATCGTCCATGCGGCTGGGGTCGGCATGTACCACAGAGAGGCCGGAGAGGGCCAGGATAAGCCCGGCGATAAAACATATGACAATGGACTTTATTATGGGAAGACCTTGGCGCAGGTTCGCCTCCCGTTTTTGCATAACTTTCATCATAGTAAATATTAATACGAAAAAAACCCGATAAAACCCTCGCCTACTTTGGTCTGCTTCTCAATATGCCCTTCTACCTGCGGTTTAGCAGACTGCTTTGCTGACCCTGCGGAAGATGCGCAACAGGAGGTTGCTCTGGAATATGCGCGCCCGCGACACTATGAAGAGTATCTCGTGCATAGGGCGGTGCCCCCGGTAGACGAAGAAAGCGAACCAGTTATGCCGCCTCTGCACCTGGCGCTTGCTGAATCCCGGCAAGTCGAGGACCGGGCGGCGGCGCTCCAGTTGCATGTCCAGAGGCCCCTCCAGGAGACCCTTTTCCTCGGCCAGTTGGTGCAAGTCCGTGCCCGGATAGGGGAAGAACACGCTCAGCAGGAACCAGTCGGGCTGGCAGGCACGATTGACCCGTATGGTCTCACGGAAGTCGGCGGGGGTCTCCCCCGGGATGCCGATGAGGTTATATGTGCCCACCTGGAGACCGTTTTCCCGGGCGAGCCGGACCGCGCTGATGACGTCCTCGTTGGAGTAGTCGCGCTTCAGGATCTCTCTGCGCACCCGCTCGCTACCGGATTCCAGCCCTATGTTCACGAACTTGAAGTTGGCCCTTCCCAGGGCTTTAAACAGGTCAACCTGGTGGTTGTTGCGCGTGACCCTCAGATTGGTTCCGAAACCGAGGGGTTGCTCGCGTGCCGCATTGAAGGCCTCAAGGTGCGAACATAGCTCGGTGGCCCAGCGGGTGTTCACTCCGAAGGTCTCGACCTCCATGTAAACATCGGGACTGGAGGGAATCTGCCTGGTTACTTCCTCCAGTTCAGCGATGATGCCCTCGGCCGAACGGAAGCGTACATAGGGGCCCGGCGCAAGCCGCTGCAGGGCGTGGTTGCTGCAGTAGGTGCACTGGAAGGGGCAGCCGCGGCCTAACATGATGCTGGGCCGTGATTGGGGGAAGGCCATCCAGGGAAGCCACATCTCCCGGTCAGGAAAGGGTAAAGCGTCCAGGTCCGGCAGAAAAGGGCGGCTGGGGTTCTTCTCCACATTTCCGTTTCGTTTAATCCACAGGTTTTCGATGCCCGCCGGCGATTCGCCCCGCTCCAGTTGCTCCACCAGTTCGAGGGTGGGTTCTTCGCCCTCGCCGATGCAGATAGCATCGAAAGCCTCCCTGAGGCAGCTCTCCGGTTCGAGCGAAGCGTGTGAGCCGCCTAGGATCAGGTACAATCCAGGATGGCTCTTCTTTAACGCCGCAGCCATCTCGGTCACGAAGCGGTACTGGCTGAAGACGGCCGTGAAGCAGACCAGTTGTGGCTGGAACTCGTCCACGTAATCTCCGAGGAGATGCTGGGTAGCTCCGGTCAGCACCACTAATCGAGTGCTGTGCCCGGCCTGTTTCAGAAAGGAAGATATGTAGGATATTCCGAACTGCATCCTTTCCCAAAGCGAAACCGGTTTCTCGGGGGAATAGGCGTCTTCCTCCGAGTATACGAATAGAACCTTCATGACCCTCCCGGTGTGCCTGCTGTGAACAGTCTGCGCGGGGTGTTCATCCTACCATATCTCAGTAGCCCGGTTTGGCGAGAGCGCCGCCGGCCTTACCCGCGGACAGCCATGGTACCGCGTGGCTGGCCTGGCCAGACTGGGCCCCATGCGCAGGGCGTTCTCCGGGCAAGCGTTAAAGCAAGCCCAGCATCCCACGCAGAACTCGTAGAGCAGGAGAACTTGCATTTTTAGAAACCTCCCTAGGGGATATGGCCCACGCCGCCGGAGACGCTCATGGAGGTCCCCCTCTGCGCACAGAGTTCCGCCACCTGTCCGAGCCAGGAGTCGGCAGCGGTGCCTCCCAGCAATTCGGGGCGGCAACCATCGATATAGGCCGGGTATAGGGCGGCCCCGCAGAAACCATTCTGGTTGATGGTTATCCGGCTGAGTATGGTCCAGCGGCACTCTGGGCTGCCCGGGCTGAAGACGAAATTCCCGAGAGAGTAAGCAATGAGTTTGCCGCCATAGATCTCGAATCCCTGTACCACATGGGGGTGATGTCCCAGGACCAGGTCTGCGCCCGCATCCACCGCGGCATGGGCGTAATAATCCTGGGAGCCGTCGGGCACGTACTTGCGCTCGGTGCCCCAGTGGAATGAGACGACGACCAAGTCCGCGTTCCGCTTCACTGCGGCGATGTCCGCCTGCATCTGGCCCACCTCGGCCGCGTCCGCTACGCCCGGATAACCGCTCCCCGCCTGCCATCCAGGCCAGTTGATGTCGTTGTAGGCAAGGAAGGCGACCTTCAGCCCGTTCCCGACGAGGTAGGCTGCTTCATGCGCTTGCGCCCAGTCCGCGCCGGCACCGCAGCGAGCCAGCCCAGCGGCGTCCAGGTAAGCGAAGCTATCCATCAAGGCCTCAGCCCCGTAGTCCCGCACGTGGTTGTTGGCCAGGGAAACCACATCTAACCCAGCCTCGCGCATGTAAGGCAGCGCGTCCGGGCTGCCCCGGAAGGTGAACTCCTTTCCCGGCACCGGCTCTCCGCGGTAGGATACGGAACACTCGAGGTTAGCGAAGGCCAGATCCGCGTCTTGGATGATGCCCCGGATACTCGACCAGGGATAGGCGAAATCTCCCTCATGCACCGGGCTTATGTCGAGGTTGACGTCTCCCATGGCCGCAAGGGTCAGTGCAGCCGGCGTGCGATAGTTGAAATACATGGCCCGCTCGGCCACTAACGGCAGGAGTGAAGTGAGCCGCACGGAAACATCTTTATCCGATCCTACCAGGTCCACCATGCGCAGCGTGACGCGACTCCGGGCCTTCACGTCGCAGGAGGTGCGGGTCACCGACCCGGCGGAATCCATGCATTCCACCTGGACTGCGGCGACAGCGTCTCCGGGGTTCATCAGGCAGATATACTCGTCGAACCCTGGCCTCGTACAACCCTCGGCGAAGAGCGCCTGTGCTGCGGAAGCGGTTGCGCCTGTAGTGATGTGCCCGCCCCGGCAGGCTCCCTGGTAATCGAAGTACATGGGCCTCTCGGCCACCAGCGGTTGGCCCGAGGTAACCATGCAGGAGACGTCCAACTCCGGCCCAATGAGATCGTTGACCAAAACCGTCTGGCGCCGGCCCGCAGGGACGGTCACAGCTATGGGGATTAGTGCGCCGGCTGCGCCCATGAAGGTGAGTGTGGCCAGAACATCGGCGTCGCCCGGGTTCATCAGGCAGATATACTCCTCAAAACCCGCGCGCGTCGTACCCTCTGCGAAATAACGGAGGGTGCCGGCTTCATTGCATCCCAGCGCCACATGGCCGCCCTCCCAGGCGCCGCGATAGAGGAAATATACGGGCCTCTCCGCCACTACGGGCTGGGTCGAACTGAGCCGGAGGGAGACATCGCAGCCAGGGGGAACCCGGTCATTGACCTTTAAGGTG
>JAHEXQ010000029.1:0-7415 GCA_023252035.1 Actinomycetes bacterium | reverse complement strand
TCGCCCGGATTGGCCACACAGAGCCAAGTGTCGAAATACGTTCGCGTCGTTCCTTCGGCGAAGAGCCATTGCGTTGCGGTCGCCAGAGCCCCGTGCTCACAGTCGCCGCCTGCCCAGCCCGCGGCGCCGTAGCGGTAGTAGAGGGCTCGTTCGGCCACCACGTCTCCCGTCGCTTCGACTGCCACGGATACGTCCAGGCCCCGGCCCGCCACGTCGGCCACGCAGAGCGTGAAACGGCTGTGGGCCGGCATGCGCATTCCAAAGGGCGTACCTTCGCCGCCGGGAATGAAGAAACGGAAGCTGAGGTCGCAGGGCGCACCTCCGGGGTTTAGGACGCATATCCATTCATCGAAACCCGGTCGCGTGCACCCCTCGGCGAAGAACCAGGAGGAGGCGGCGTTCCCACTGGCGCTTGTGCAGGAACCTCCGTCCCACGCAGCCTGTGCCGCCGCAGGCCAGAGAAGCGCAACGGCCACGCAGAGAATGAAGGAAATGCGCCGCCCGGTCATAGGCGGATAATATCATAAAAAGGCCCGTTCCGCTTTCACCCGCGAGCCCCTAACATGTATATTGGAAGCGAGGTCCAGACGCGTATTGCGCTCATCTTTGTTGGAGAAAAGGAGGCCACCATGAACTGTCCAAATTGTGGGGCGGAGGTTAAGCCGGGAACCAAGTTCTGCACTTCTTGCGGCACGCCCATGCCGGAAGCCGCGCCCGGAGTTCAAGCTACTCCGGCTGCCGCGCCGGAGGCTCCCCCGGCCGCAACGCCGGCAGCCGCACCCCAGGCGGGCCTGGCGGCCACCGGCCTGGACCAACTCTATAAAACATCCCTGGAGACCGATACGCCCGATGCCTTCAGCCTGCAGAACAAGAAGCTTCTGAAGGTGAATATGCAGGCCTCCGGCGGGTCAGTGCTATGCAAAGCCGGCTCTATGATCGCTTACCAGGGCCAGATGACTTTCGCGCGTCTGGGCAGCGGCGGCATCGACAAGTTCCTCAAGAAGAAGATATCGGGCGAGGAGATAACGCTCATGCAGGTGGACGGCACCGGAGACCTCTTCCTGGCGGATGCGTCCAACGACATAGCGCTGCTCTATCTGAACAACGAGTCCATCCAGGTGGAGACGCTGAACCTGCTCGCCTTCAGCCCGAGCATCGGTTGGGACATCGCCATGATTAAGGGAGCAGCCGGCATGATGACCGGCGGGCTCTTCACCATCGAGTTGCAAGGGACCGGTTACGTAGCCCTCATGACCAAGGGCGAGCCCCTCACCCTGCGCATCAAGCCGGGCGAGCTTACCTTTACGGATCCGAACGCTACGGTGGCCTGGTCGGCCGGGCTCAGCCCCGATGTGCACATGGAAGCCAGCTTCAAGAGCCTGGCGGGCATCCTGGGCTCCCGCCACGGCGAGCTCTTCCAGCTCAAGTTCCAGGGAGACGGCTACGTCATCGTGCAGCCGAGTGAGGTGGCGCCCACCACCAGCCTGCAGCAACCTTCAGGCGGCGGTTCGGGCGGCTTCGGCGGAGTTCTGGGCGGGCTGCTCAAATAACGCCGATCTATGCCGTCCCCTTCATCATCTTGCGCAGGTTGACTAGCGTTTCCAGAGCCGGCGAGGGCACCTCGTTGGCGCCGCCCAGAATAGTGGCGTTGAAGGCGACCTCGGCGAAGAACTCCAGAGTCTCCATGCGGTGATGCGCGCCGGTCAGGTCGGCAGCCCAGGCTATGGCGCCGTGGTTCTGCATGAGCACAGCGTCATTCTCCTTCAGATAAGGCACCAACCCCTCGCCCAACTCGGCGCTGCCGGGCATCTGAAAGGGCGCCACCGGGACCTGGCCGAGGAAGACTATGACCTCGGGCACCAAGTAGAGGTCCAGGGCCTTGCCGGCCACCGCGAAAGCGGTGGCCTTGGGCGGATGCGCGTGCACTATGCCGCCTATCTCCTCCCGCTCCCGGAAGAGGCGCAGGTGCATGGGCGTCTCCGAGGTGGGATAGCCCTCACCTCGCAGGACCTCACCCTCCAGGTTCACGGTGAGTATCTGCTCGGGACGCATGAAACCCTTGCTGATGAGCGTGGGAGTGATGACGATCTCATCGGGGCTGAGGCGCGCCGAAATATTTCCGGAGTTGGCGGAGCACATACCTCGCGCCCATAGTGCTTTCCCCACCTGGCAGATCTCCTCTTTCAACTGCTGCTCGCGGTCCATGGTTGTCTCCTTCCGCCGTAACAGGTTATAACTCCCTTCATGGTAGCAAATCCCGGCGCCGCAGGGCGCCATGCTTCGGCGCGAAACGAACGTGTTCGTGGTTAGCTACCTTTCTGTTCGGTTTAGGCCAAGCCCAGGATAAGGGCTACGCCGAAGACGATGAAGACCACGCCGGTCACCAGGCGCATCTTCTCTACCGGCACGAAACGGGACAGCCGGTTGCCCAGGAAAACGGCTAGAAAAGCCGAGAGCCAGAGCGCCGCCGTCGCTCCCGTGAAGACCGCGAAGGGCGCACGGTATCTCGCCGTCAAGGCCAGCAGCGACAGCTGGGTCTTGTCACCGAGTTCCATCAACGTTATCAGCGCGAAGCTGCCCAGGAATGGCTTGTGCACCTTCTCCATGCCGGGCTCTTTGCGGCTCTCGGAGCGAAACGACAGCAACCCGAAGAGGATGAGGAGAGCGCCGGCTATCACGTGAAGGACGCGCGCCGGAATCAACTCGTAGAAGAAGGTGCCCGCGGCCACCGCCATGACGTCCAGAATGAAGAAAGCACTGATGGCACCGAGGAAAGTCGCCTTGAGCGCATGCCGGGCTCCCAGGGTGAGCAGGACCATCTGCGTCTTATCGCCCAGTTCCGCCAGGAAGATGATGGCGAAAACGGCCGCGATTATCTTGGAGTTCAAGTTCATCCGGGGCTCCGCCCCAACTCCTCTCTGCGATTCATCTGTGGCCCTCCCGGCTATCTTATCTACTCACCGCGCTCGAGCCAACAAAGGGCGAGTAGATGTTCCAATGAACACGTTTCGAATATTGTTTCGAACATTATCGAAAGAGCACTGCTCCTGATCGGCGGAGGCGGAATGCTCTTTGCCCTGGGCGGAGGCCTCTTTACCGGCCTGAGGCTGCAGAAGCTGGCGGAACGCCAAACCTGGCGCCACCGAGCCCGGGAAGCCGCTGAAACTCGCGGGCGCGGTCCGCGTATAGAGCCTCAACGAAGAACCGCTGTTTATCCACCCCCGCCGACCGTACGATTGCCTTGTCATCCCGGGCGACCATGAAGTAAGCTCGTTTCACAAACGAGTGAACCGCTTCCATCAGGTAGTAGAGAACCGAAGGGGTTGGCTATGTCTATGGTAATCACACGGGGCACTCCGTCTGCCCGCGCTCTCCGGCTAAAAGAACGCCTTCTCGAAAGCCCCTACGAGATCGATATCGAGCGAGCGCGCTGCTACACACAGGTCTGGAAGGAGATGGAATCCGCTCCTCCCTGCATCAAGACCGCCCGGGCCCTCGAGGCCACCCTGCACAACATGGGAATCCGCATAGATGACGACGAGCAGTTGGTAGGCGTGAAGACCACCAAGCGGCTGGCCGGTGTCATCCCGGTGGAGCGGGGCGAGTTCAACGCGCAGTTGGCGATCGACCTGGACGGGCTCCTTACCCGCAAGAGGCGACCTTACCATATAACCGCGGACGAGAGGCGGGAGTTGGAGAAGGAGATCCTCCCGTACTGGAGGAAGCGGACCATCAGCGACCACAAGATAAAACTCTGGAAGGAGCGAGGCCTTTACGACCGACCTTTCATGGGGCCCATCGCCCTTCACCGACTCATCAAGGGGATGGGTGCCAGGAGCGCCTCCAAGGTCGCCCGGCTCACCATCGGCGGCGACTTCAAGAAGCTGCTCAAGGTGCCCCAGATGCTCCAGACGCTCGCCGGGATCAGGCCTAACCTGGCCCTTACGGTCTTCGATGTGCAGGGGCACCTGGTGCCTGGTCATAAGCGGGTCCTGGAGCTGGGTTTCGAGGGTATTGCCGAAAAGGCGCGGGCTGAGCTCGCCGCCCTCAAGCCCGGGGATGAGAACTACGCGCACCGGAAAGACTTCCTGGAGTCCGTTCAGGTGGCCGCGAAGGCTGTCTGCGACTACTCGGAGAGATATGCGAAACTCGCCGAGGAGGTGGCTGCCCATGCATCGCCGGAAAGAAGGGCCGAATTGCTTGCCATCGCCAAGCGGTGCCGGAAAGTGCCGGCCAGGCCGCCCGAAGGGTTCATGGAAGCCCTGCAGAGCCTCTGGATGACCGAGGTGGTCCTCTGCATCAGCTACGGCATGGCCGAGATACTCTCGCCAGGGCGTGTGGATCAGTATCTATACCCCTACTACCTGGATGACCTCGCCGCCGGGCACATTACCCGGGAGCAGGCGCTGGAGGCAGTGGAGGAGTACCTGGTGAAGCTGGGCACCTTCCTGATTATCCTGCTCGACGTGGCCAAGGATACGGCCAGCGAGATGGCCGTGGGCTCCAATACCTTCACCATCGGGGGACTGGACCGGGAGGGTAACGACGCCACTACGGAGATGACCCACATCTTCCTGGAAGCCCACGAGAACATGAGGGCCCTGGCCAACAACTGCTGCATCCGCATCTCCTGCAAGACCCCCGCCGATTTCCTCGTCAAGGCTTGCGAGGCTCACCGCTATACCTCGGGCCACGCCTTCTTCAACGACGATGTGATCGTGCCCGAGCTCGTGGCCGACGGATTCTCCCGGGAGGATGCGTGGGACTACTCCATAGTGGGTTGCGTGGAGCCGACATCTACGGGCAACGCCTTCGCCTGCACCGCCGGGAACGACATCTCACTCGCGGGAGTGCTGGAGATGGCCTTGACCAAGGGGCGCATGCTCTTCTCCGGACACCGGGTGGGGGCTCGCACAGCGGATCCCAGGGGGTTCACGAGCTTCGAGGAGGTGCAGGGCGCCTTCCAGGAGCAACTCGCTTGCAACGTGAGAAAGCTGGTGGACGCGGTGGAAGCACTGGACGAAACGCACGCCGAGGCCTTTCCCAGTCCCCTCGTCTCGTCCACCCTGGAAGGGTGCCTGGAGAGCGGGATGGACATGACGCGCGGAGGCGCTCGCTACAACTACGGCTCGATAACGGGGCGGGGTCTGGCTACGGTGGTCGACTCCCTCGCGGCGATACGCTGGGCCGTCTTCGAGAAGAAGCTCGCCGGCATGGACGAGCTCATCAACGCGATGCGCGAGAATTTCGACGGGCACACATCCCTGCGGTACGAGTTACTGCATAGAGCTCCCAAGTACGGCAACGACGATCCCGCGGCGGACGACATCGCTCGCTGGGTCACGGAAGTCTTCAGCCAGGAGGTACGCAAACACCCCTGCGGCAGGGGAGGTTTCTACCGCTCGGCTATATTCTCCTACGGGGTGCACGTGACCGACGGGATGCAGCTCGGAGCGACACCCGACGGGCGCCTGGGTGGAGAACCTGTATCCAACGGGATCTCGCCGGTAAACGGTACGGAGATGAATGGACCTACAGCCGTGCTGCGCTCGGCCGCGCTTTCCGCCGGCTCTGGCCTGAGCGATGGGACGGCCTTGAACATGCGATTCTCGCCCGCTCTGCTCGCAACGGATGAAGGTGTGGAGAAGCTGGCTTTCCTGACCGAAGCTTACTTCGCCTTGGGCGGACGCCACGTACAGTACAACGTCGTCGATAGCGGGATCCTGAAAGATGCCCAGCGACACCCCGAGAAATATCGGGACCTGGTGGTCCGGGTGTCCGGTTATTGCGCCTACTTCACGGACCTGGGCCGCTCCATTCAGAACGACATCATAGCTAGGACCGAATTCGGCGAAGCCTAGCCGCTCGCACTGACGCAGCAATAGTGCGGCAAAAGGGTCATTCGTCCGTGCCACAGAAGTGGCACCATCAGAGGATGGAAATGACGCTATTTCCGGAGCAGACCCTTTTGCTGCATTGTTTTTCTCCGACTTGAGGCCAAGCCCCAAATCAAATTGAATTCCGGGGTCAGGCCCAAATTTAAGTTAGTCTCGTTGGTCAGTCCTTCCGATACATGCCAACGACCACGGAGCCGCCGAGGCCGATGTTGTGCTGGAGGGCTACCCGCGCACCTTCCACCTGCCGTACTCCGGCCTCCCCGCGAAGCTGCCAGACCAGCTCCGCGCATTGCGCCAGGCCGGTCGCGCCCAGGGGGTGGCCCTTGGAGAGGAGTCCGCCGGAGGGGTTGGTCACGACCTTGCCTCCGTAGGTGTTGTCCTCATCGTTGATGAACTTCTCGGCCCCTCCCTCGGGGCACAGGCCAAGCCCCTCGTAGGTTATCAGTTCGTTGGCGGTGAAGCAGTCGTGCAGCTCGACGACATCTACTTCCTCGGGGCCGATGCCGGCCTCCTCGTAGACCGCCTTGGCCGCTGCGGCGGTCATGTCATAGCCGACGATGGCCATGGGGCTCTTGCTGAAGCTGCTCTCTAAATCCGTGAAGTGGGCCTGCGCCGCCAGGTACACGGGGTTGGAGATGTTGTGCTTTTTCGCGAAGTCATCGGAGCAGACGATGGCAGCGGCTCCTCCGCACGTGGGCGGGCAGCACTGGAAGCGCGTCAGCGGCGGCGCCTGCATGGGCGAAGCGAGCACTTCTTCCACCGTCAGCAGATCCCTGAAGATGGCCCTCTCGTTGTACTGGGCATGTTTCCGGGCCTTCACCGAGATCTTAGCGAAGGTCTCGTCCTCGGTACCGTACTTCTGCTGGTGCTCGAGTCCGCCAGCGGCAAAGAGCATGGCCGCGGGCGGCGCCCCGGGCACGGGAGGCATGATTTCGAACAATTTCATGAAGAAATGCTCCAGGGGCGCTGGGCGATCGGTAAAGGTGGCGCCCAGGGCACCCGGGGTCATCTGCTCGAAACCCAGCGCCAGCGCACATTCCACCACACCTAGACCAACGGCCCTGCGTGCCAGGAAGAGGGCGTTGGAGCCCGTGGAGCAGTTGTTGTTGACATTGAAGATAGGGATACCCGTCATGCCCAGGTCATAAAGGACCCGCTGGCCGGCGCAACTGTCGGCATAGACCCAGCCTACATAGGCTTCCTGGATCTCCGAGAAATCAATCCCGGCATCTTTCAGAGCGTCCAGCAAGGCCTCCTTGCCCATGTCGTCATAGGCGCGCAGGGCTTTCGGCGAAACGAACTTGGTCATGCCGACGCCAATCACATTTACTCTTCTCATCCTTGTCCTCCCCTTTCAAGCTTGCAATCCGGGAACAACTACGTGGGGAATGTGTTCGACTTGCGGGGGAACCCGTTGGAAGCTGAGTTCGATTTCGTCCCCCTCGCATCCCCGCAGACGCCGATATTATATCAGGGATTCAGCTTGAAAACCTTAAGGGCAAGCGAACATCGCGGACG
>JAHEXQ010000028.1 GCA_023252035.1 Actinomycetes bacterium | reverse complement strand
GCAGCAAAAGGATCTGGCCGCAACAGTTGCCGTTGAACGGCGTTTCGTTACAATCGCGCTGGAATACAACGTAAGGTCTGCTCCGAAAGTAGCGTCATCTTCGTCCTCTGCTGGTGCCACTACGGTGGCATGAGCGGCTGACCCTTCTGTAGCGTTTTTCCGCGCTATATCGGTACCAGGAATGTCCGTTGGCCCACCTTTCATTTATTGTGTGACCTCGATGCTGAGCTAAACCCCCTCTAGCGGGAGTCCATAGCCTTGAGAGCGTTCTGCGCCTGCGCCAGCCTTGTCGCCGCCGCACCCCAGCCGCAGATGTTCCAGAACGCATCCACATACTTGGCCCGGTCGTTCTTGTAGTCGATGTAATAGGCGTGCTCGAAAACGTCGAGCACCAGCAGAATGGGATAGCCAGGGAAGACGTTCACGTTGTGCTTCTCGATCTGCATGATGAGCAGCCGGTCGGTCATCGGACATAAGGCCAGAGCCGCCCATCCGGATCCCTCCACTCCGACCGCGGCTTTGGTGAACTCCTTCTTGAACTGGTCCAGGTTGCCGAAATCAGCGTTGAGCTTGGCAGCCAACTCGCCCGAAGCCGGTGCTTCCTCTATCTTCAGATTGAGCCAAAAAAGCGAATGCAGCATGTGCCCGCCGATCTGCCACGACAACTCCTTGCAGATGGCTTTCACATCCACATCAGAACCATCGGTGTGGGCCTTATCCAGCTTCTCCAGAAGCGCGTTGGCGCCGCTCACGTAGGCCTGGTGATGTTTCTGGTGGTGAATGGTGAGTTGCTCCTCAGACATGTACGGTTCCAGGTATTTGTAATCGTACTCCAGAGCGGGTAGCGTGTAAGTCCTCGATGCCATAGTCAACCCCTTTCGTTCCACCGAGATTATACAGGTACTCGGATGTCCTGATTCATACCCATGCACACGAGGTTTAAACGGCTGTGCGCGCCGTTGTGCCGGGATTCGAGGCTAATCGTTGCTGGATTCTCGCAGGAATTCCAGGGCGCCGCGCAGAAGGCGCGAGACGTGCATCTGGGAGATGCCCAACTCCTCCGCGATCTGCTGTTGAGTCCAGCCGTCGTTTATCTTGCGAGCTAGGATGCGGCGCTTCTTCTCCGGCAGCTTTTCCACCGCCCGGCGCAGCAACAGCATGCGCTCGGTGAGGTCATAACCGCCTTCCTCTATGCCTATCTGGTCCCGCAGTTGCGAGCCTTCCCCCTCTCCCTCCGGACTGATCTGGAAATCCAGCGAATAGGTGGGCCGCGAGTTCTCCGCCGCGATGCTCTCGATGACGGCCTCCTCCGAGAGGCCGAGGTAATCGGCAAGCTCGGAGATGGTCGGGCTGCGCCCGCTCTCCGCCATGAGCTTCTCCACGGATTTCGACACGGTCTTCCGGCGTTCGTAGATGTTGCGGGGAAGCCGGATGATGTCCGCTTTGTCCCGGTAGTGTTTCTTGATCTCGCCCTCGATGGTGGGGAAGGCGAAGGTGACGAAGGCCGTGCCCTGGCTGGCATTGAAACGGTAGATGGCTTTCAGGAGCCCCAGGGCCGCTATCTGATAAACGTCGTCGTAGGGCACTTTATCCGAGTGATAACGGCGGGCGAAGTGGTTCAAAAGGTACTCGTACCTGAAGAATATCTCGTCCTTGGCCGCCGGGTCGTCCAGCTCCTTGAACCGGTGGAAAAGCTCGGCCTCGCCTTCGCGGAGCCCTTTTTTACGCACGGTCTCCATCCTCACCTCACAGTTCTCCGCTCTGCTCGGGGCTCATCTTACATGCGACAATTATATATACCCAATTGCTCGAGATTCCATATGCGATATCAAGCGGAGACCTTGGGCTCTTTGCCCGGCTTGGGCTCTTTATGTTTGACGGCTGGCTTCACCCGGCGCTCCTCCAGGAGCTTCCGGAACTCATCGCCCTCAAGCGTCTCTTTCTCCAGAAGGATCTCGGCGATATGCTCCAGGGCGTCTCTCTGTTCGCGGATGAGGTCCCGCACTCGCTCGTAGTTCTGTTCCAGGAGGTTCTTCATCTCCGCGTCTATCACCTCGGCGGTTGCTTCGCTTATGCTCTGCTCACGTCCGAAGGCGAATTCTTCCCCCAGTAGCGACGGCCCCCTATTCCCCAGGGACAGAGGCCCGAGCTTATCGCTCATTCCGAAGTTTTCCACCATGCGCCGCGCCAGCATCGTGGCCTTCTCCAGATCGCTCTGGGCTCCCGTGGATATCTCTCCGAAGACGATCTCCTCGGCGGCGCGGCCCCCCATGAGGACGGCTATCCGGTCGAGAAGCTCCGGCTTGGTTATGATGTAACGATCCTCCTCCGGCAACTGCTGGGTCATCCCCAGCGCCGCCACGCCGCGCGGAATGACGGTGATGCGATGTACGGGGTCGGCGAACTGCACGAGCGATGCCACCATGGCATGCCCCACCTCGTGGTGGGCCACCACCTTCCGCTCCTTCTCGCTCAGGATGCGGCTCTTCCGTTCCAGACCGCCGACCACGCGGTCGATGGCCTCTTCGAAATCCTTCATGTCCACTTCGGTCTTGCCGTGCCGCGCCGCCAGCAAGGCTGCTTCGTTCACCACGTTGGCCAGGTCCGAGCCTGCGAAACCGGGAGTGCGAGCGGCCAGGAGTTTTAAATCCACCGCTTTGCTCATCTTTATCTTGCGCAGGTGCACCCGCAATATCTCCTCACGACCCTTGATGTCCGGCCGGTCCACCCCGATCTGGCGGTCAAAGCGGCCGGGGCGCAGGATGGCGGGGTCCAGTACCTCAGGCCTGTTCGTAGCGGCCAGGATGATGACGCCGAGTTGGGGGTCGAATCCGTCCATCTCCGCCAGGAGCTGGTTCAACGTTTGCTCCCTTTCCTCAGTGCCTCCCGTCGCGGAGATTCCGCCGCGTACTTTGCCCACTGTGTCGATCTCGTCGATGAACACTATGCAGGGCGCCTTCGCTTTGGCTTGTTCGAAAAGGTCGCGGACGCGCGCCGCGCCCACGCCCACGAACATCTCCACGAACTGGCTGCCGCTGATGGCGAAGAAGGGCACGTCGGCCTCGCCGGCGACGGCGCGCGCAAGAAGGGTCTTCCCAGTCCCGGGTGCTCCAACCAGGAGCACGCCCTTGGGAATACGCGCACCCAGCCGGCGATATTTCTGCGGGTTCTTGAGGAAATCGATGATCTCCAGCAGTTCCAGCTTGGCCTCGTCCAGCCCCGCGACATCGTCGAAGTTCACCCGGTCTTTGCTGCGGTCGTAGATCTTCGCCTTGCTCTGGCCGAAGGACAGGGCTCCGCCCGTGCCGCCTACCCGCGAGGATATCCGCCGGAAGAGGAAGAACCAGAGAAGCACGATGACGGCGATGGGCAATAGCCAGGTGAGCAGGACGTCGCGCCAGAGCGTGCTCGTCACCTCTCCGTTGAAGACCACGCTGTGCGCCCTCAGATCGGCGATGAGGTCGGTGATTTGCATGTTCGGCACGATGGTGGTCTTGAAGTCCGTACTCGCGCCGTTCTCCACGTAGGTCCCTGTCACACTGCTCTGGGATATGGTCACGCTCTTGATCTGGCCTTTGTCCAGACGGTCGAGGAAATCGCTGTAGTCGATGCTGGTGGTTCTTTTGGCTTGGGAAAGCTGGATACCGGCGACGAGCGCAATCCCCAGCAGCGCATAGACTATCCAGATCCAGTAGCGCTTCTTCTGTTTCTCATCCATGATTTAAGACTCTATTCCCTTTGCCGTCCCTTTAATGCAGCGTGCGGCCAAGCCAAGGCGAAAATCGCCTTGGCTTGAGGCCCACTGGGATTACGGCCTACCAGTTCTCGCCCAGCAGTTCCTGGAAAGCCTGGGGGTGAAAGCAGACAGGACAGGTCTCCAGGGCTTCCGTACCCTCGTGCAGGTACCCGCAGTTGAGGCAGCGCCACACCACCGGCTTGTCCTTCTTGAAGACGCTGCCCGTCTTGATGTTGTCGAGGAGCCGCAGATACCGCTTTTCGTGCTGCTTCTCCGCCACCGTGATGCACTCGAATATCTTCGCGATCTTGTCGAAGCCCTCTTCCTTGGCGACCTGGGCAAAGCCGGGATACATCTCGGTCCATTCATAGTTCTCGCCCGCGGCAGCAGCGCTGAGGTTCTCGGCCGTGCTCATGATCATGCCGGCGGGGAAACTCGCCGTGATCTCCGCCTCGCCCCCTTTCAGCAGCATGAAGAGGGTCTTGGCGTGTTCGCGCTCCTGGTTCGCGGTCTCCTCAAAGATCAGGGCTATCTGCTCGTAACCCTCCTTACGGGCTTTGCCGGCGAAGTAGGTGTAGCGATTTCTCGCCTGGGACTCTCCAGCGAAGGCCGCCATGATGTTCTTCTCGGTCCTGGAACCCTGCAGATCCATCTCCTTTTCTCCTTTCAATGCTTGTATCGCGCCTATGAATCGTCCTTGTCTTTCCTGCAACAGGCGCAGTAGCCTGTGAGCTCCAAGTGATATCCGGTTATCTCGTATCCGTCGCTGGAGCGCGCCACTCGCTGAAGAGCCGGGATATGGCCGCTGGCGTCGCGCACTTCTCCGCAGGATAGGCAACGCAGATGATGGTGCCCTTCGGGATTTCCGTCGAATCGCTTTCGCGTACCTCCGAACTCCAGCCTCTGAATGAGTCCCTCGCGGACCAGCAGTTCCAGGTTCCGGTATACCGTTGCCAGGCTGATTCTCGGGAGCCTGTCGCGCACGCAAAGGTACAACTGGTCCGCGGTAGGGTGCGTATCGACTTTCCTCAATTCTTCCAGGATGATACGCCGCTGCCTGGTCATCCTCAACTCCTGGACCTTCTGCAATCGTAACTCCTCGCTCCGGGCCGCAATCAATAATGATAATCGCTACTAAAACTACCCGCCATGCCCGGCGTCAAACCTCCCTTTTGCGGAGATTTTCACGTGTTAATATCTTGGACAGACACATAGAGGGGGAGGGGAGAATCCTTGGCCAAACGCTCTCGCTACCGGTGGTACGTAGTTTCCGTCGCTTTCATGTCGCTGGGCATAGCCTATGGCATGAAGAACGTCTTCAGCGTCTTCCTCACTTACATGAATCCGGAATTGCACATGAGCCACGCCGCGAGCAAACTCCCTTTCCTGGTCGCGGTAGGCCTCGACGCGCTCATGGCGCCTCTCATCGGTAAACTCGTGGACCGGGTAGGCCCGCGCTGGGTGGTCGCGGCGGGGGGTGCATTGGCGGGCACAGGGTTCCTGCTCCTCTCCACGGTTCATTCCCTCGCGACCTTCGCGCTTTTCTACGGGGTTGTCTTCGGTATCGGTGCTCTGGGGTGCGGGTTGGTGGTCTGCAACACCGCCATCACACCATGGTTCCGGGAGAGGTTGGGTGTGGCTCTGGGCATCGCGGCCATCGGCATCGGGGTGGCGGTTCTGGCCCTGGCCAACGTGCTGGAAGCCCTCATGCACGCCTTTGGATGGCGGCATACCTTCATCATCGTGGCCATCTTCATCTGGTGCACCATCATACCCATGGCCCTCTTTCTCAAGGGTGGGCGCGCGCATCGCGAGAAGGCTCGCATGATGGATGAGGCTCTCGACCCCGATGCACCGGCCGGCCTCTCTCTCAGACAGGCCATACGGACTCCGGGATTCTGGTTCCTGTTCTGGGGTTTCTTCTTCTTCGTGGCGGTTATCTACGGTGTTCTCCCCAACCAGAAGGAGTTCGCCCTGGAGAAGGGTATCAGTTCCGCCTGGGCGGCTTTCTCCGTCAGCCTGGTGGGAGGTTCCGCCATACTCTCCAAGCTGGCTTTCGGTTGGCTTTCGGATCACGTGACCGAGCGCAAATATGCGATGTTGCCGGCTTGCGCCATACTGGCGAGCAGCATCGTGGTCCTTATCTATACGAACAGGGTCTGGTATCTGCTGCTCTTCGCTGTCCTCTTCGGCTTCGGCTATGCCGGTTACGGGCCGGTTATCCCCGCCATGGTTTCCGACCTTTACGGCAGGTCGAACATGGGGGCTGTCTATGGGATGGTGAGTATGGGCGGCGGCATCGCAGGCGCCATCAGCCCCTACATCTGCGGATGGATACGCGACGCCACCGGTAGCTTCGCCTGGGCCTGGTTCGCGCTGCTCCTGGCTTCCATCGTCGCCTTCTTCTTATTCCTCATGGTGGGCAAACCGCGCGCCGTCGAGGCGGACGCCCTGGAGGGCATCCCCGCCTGACCGAAAGCGAACAGAAAGGTGCCCCGAACTTGTTCGCTTTGCGCGCCCGCTGCATCTATCCTTTCAGGTCACATCCACCAGCGCGGAGATGCGCTCGATTGCTCTCTCCACCGGTAGAGTTTCGTCGATGGTAAGCTCGATAGTGGCCGTCCACCATCTGGATGGCGCCGACAAAGCAGACTTCCGTGGCACAGTGCCCGCACCCCGCGCAACGATCCGTCACCGAGAGGCTTACGCCAGGCACCCTGGTCATTTTGGCCGCTCCGGAACGACAGGGAAAGAATTTCTTGATGAGGTTTGCGAACCACACCGGGGCTGGATGCAATTCCCCCTTCCCTCATGCGGCAACCGGCTTAGTGCAGTGGCCCAGGAAGATGGACGTGTCTCTAGCGCGTCGCAGCGCTATCGGGTTGCCGGGTACGGGAGAATCTCTTCCGCCCTTCCCGCTTCACCAACTCGAGAGCCGCTTCTGCGCTGACGGCGGAGAGGGCCGCCGGGAGGAAGTCGATAAGGCTGGGGTAAAGCAGGTGCCGCCGCTTCCACTCCGGCTGAAACTTGCGATCGAAGCGATAGAGCGACGTGGCCGGAATGCCTTTGTCAATCAGGTTGGCGAGCGCCTTGCCGAAGGTGTTGCCTCCGTCCTCAAGGTTGTCACGGTATTGATGGGCGAAGAAACAGAAGTGCAGGGACATGTATCACGTGACCGGCCACTGGCTGCTGCCGGAGGGCCAGGCCGAGCGCTCCTACGCCATGCTAAACCGGGCGATGACCACCGCGGGCAAGGTGGGAATAACCAAGTTCGTGCGTGCGAGCCGCGAGTACTTGGCGGCCCTGCGCCCCGTGGGGAACGCTTTCTGCCTCTCCACCATGCATTTCGCCGACGAGGTCATGGAACCGTACATTGTACCTGTCCCCGTGCACGGTGAAACAGTACATTTGTACCGCGAAAGGGGTAGCTGAACGCAGCTAGCGGCCGGCTATCTCGTCCAGGATCTTGGCGCGGGTGACGATGATGGAGGGTATCAATCCCGAGGCGATGCCCAGGAGCAGCACACCGAAACCGCGTCCGATGAGATCGTCCACCAGTATGGCGAGGGTAACGTCCCCCAGGGGTAGGACAAAGGGATGTACCCAGAAGTAGGGCACAAGGACCGCGAAGAACACCGCCGCTCCCACGGCAACCCCCAAGACGGTGTACACCAGCGACTGGAACACATAGGTCGTCCGGATGAGGTAACCTTTGATGCCGATGGCGCGCAGAATGCCGATCTCCTGGCGCCGGTGGGAGATGTCCACGTAGATGATGATGAAGATGGTCACGGCCGCGATGAGAAACCCTACAGTGGTGAGGAGCGCGTTGATCGTGATGAAGCTGTCCACCACGGTGGTGAGCTGGCCGGCCATAGCCTCCCAGGTGTTGAAGGTGCCAGTGATCCCCCTGTCCCGCAACTGCCCGATGACCGTCTGCTCGGTTCCCGTCTTGGCGATGCGTACGATGATGTTGCTCGCTTTGTCGTGCAGGTCGGGGAGGAGGCCGTCGAGCGCCTGCCGCGTGACAAAGGTCCGGTTGTCGGCCTCCAGGAACTTGCTGTAGAATATCCCCTTCAGCGTGAATTCATGCGGTATTCCGGATACGACGAGGCTGATCTTGTCCCCTACCTGGATGCCCTCAAAAGTACTGAGGTTTTGTGCCCCCTGAGCCCCTGTGACCTGCCGGCCGATGATTATCTGGTCCGTGTCTCCCGCCTTGAGGTAAGAGCCCTGGATCATCTTCTGGGAGATATTAGTGACCCGGCTTTCCTGCTCGGGGTCTATGGCGATCACCGGGAAGTTCGCGTCTATGACTTGATACCGGAGACTTGCCGGTACTTCGGTCTCAGCAGCGGCCGCGTTGACCTCGTCCGCCTGCTCCGCCCGGCTTACCGTAGCTTCAGCGTTCGAGATGAATTCCTGGCCTTCAACAGGGGTGATGACGATGTTGCCCGTGCTGGTATTGATAACCTGCTGGTTGGAGGCGGAGATGACCCCCTGAAAGAGCGAGTTGACGAAGATCAGATTGATGTACGCAATGGCCAGCAGGAAGATGACCAGCGAGAGCGTCCACTTATTGCTTCCTCTCATAAACCTGCCTAACAGGAAAAACGGGATCTTGAATTCGTTCTTCATCGGATCAATCCGTCCGCTATGGTTATCACGCGGTTGCCGCAGGCCGTCTCCTCCGGCTCGTGTGTGACCATGACGATGGTGTGGTCCGCCTCACGGTTGAGCGATTGAAAGACGGAGATCACGTCCGTCGCCGCTATGGAGTCGAGGTTGGCCGTGGGTTCGTCCGCGAAGATGATCATAGGATCGTTGATGAGGGCCCGGGCTATGGCCACCTTTTGTTGCTCTCCACCTGAGAGCTGGCTGGGGAGGTGGTCGAGATTGTTCTCCAGGTCCACTCGGGCCAGGAGTTCCTGCGCCCGTTTCCGCGCTGAGCCCCTCGCTCCTATCATCATGGCGGGCAGCATGACGTTTTCCAGTGCGGTCAATTCCGGGATGAGCGCGAACTCCTGAAAGATGTAGCCGATGTTGCGCAGTCTCAGCTCGGTCCGCCGCCTCTCAGGCATAAGGGTTACTTCCTGGCCGGCAAAGAATATCTCGCCCGCATCGGGGTGATCCAGCAGACCGAGCTGGTGGAGGAGCGTCGATTTGCCCGAACCGTTGCGCCCGGTGACCACGAGGAAATCGCCATAGGCGATGGAGAGGCTCACGCCTCTCAGGGCCTTCACCTTGATCTCACCTAGGGCGTAGGTCTTCTCCAGGCTTTTCACCTGGATGACGTCGCGGTTCTTGCTCAAAGGACTCTCCTCTAGCTACGCTTACCCTTGCAACCGGCATTTAAGCCTGCCGGTGGGGCCGCTCCGCTACAGGACTTGATGCGCATAATTGTTTTAGTTCCTTCCCCGAGAACATCTATGATATGTGAAAGGCGGTTGGAAGTTCGCGGCTTTTTCCCGATCGTGGACGTTCTGGCGAAGAGGGTGGGGTGTTGAACCCGTCGCGGACTCCCCAAGAGGGGACTAGGCGTCCCCCCTCGGCGCTCGCGGACTCGCTGCTTCCCCCTCCAGGTGAGATCCATGCGGGGGGGAATCCCCCCGACACCCCCCGGGTTCAAATCCCGCGTATCCTTAGAAATGTCTGGCGAAGAGGGTGGGGTGTTGAACGGGCGTCGACGTCATCAAGGGAGATTATCAGGGCGACTGGGAGAGAGCCGGGGTTAGTGCATCGAGGCGCAGACCGGCAGCTGAGCGACGCCCAGACCCCGAACAAGTGCTCCCGGCCTAGATTCTCTCGAGTTCACCGGTGGTAACGTGCCCGACGTTGTTGGCGAGGTCGCCCACGCGCTCCAGGTTGCTCATGGTGTCAAGGAAGATGACGCCGGCTTCGGGTTTGCACTCTCCCTGATTGAGCCGGCCTATGTGAGCAGCCCGGAATTTGCTCGCCATCTCATCTACGGTCAGCTCCAGGGTCTGGAATTCCCGCGCCTTCTCAGGGCTATCCTCCTCGAAGGCCTCGATTATGCCGCCGTACATCTCCAGGACCTTACCGGCAAGCTCCTCCACGTCCTGGCGTGCTTCTTCGGTGAAGTTGAGACGGCTCTCCGAGCGCGTACTGGCCAGGTACATGATGTTCTCGGCATGGTCGGCGATGCGTTCGATGTCGTTTACGCTGTGCATAAGCCCCACGAGATTTTGAGACTGCTCCTCGGATAGTGTCTGCTGGGAAAGCTTGGACAGGTACTCTGTGATGGAATGGGCTAGTCCGTCTACGATGCTCTCCATCTCCAAGAGCTGGCTCTTGCCCGTGCGGTCTATCTTCTTCAGATAACCCACGCTGTCCTTGAGCATATCCAGCGATATGCGGGCCATGCGCGCAACTTCCTTGCCGGCCATCTCCAGAGCTATCGAGGGGCTGTGGAAGATGCGGGGATCCAGGAAGAGAGGGTCCCTCTGCGGCATGGTTTCCATCCCGCGCTTGATGAACTTCACCATCTTGACGAAGAAGCCGATGAAGGGCAGCCATATAAGGGCCATGATGGTGTTGAAAAGGGTATGGGCCCAGGCTATCTGGCGCGCGATGTCGTCGACGCCGCCACCGGTGGCCGTGGTCACCCAGCGCACCACGCGTGGAAAGACCCCGATGAAGGGGAGGAAGAGAAGGGCGCCCGAAATATTGAATAAGTAGTGGGCGACTACCACTCGTTTGGCCGGGAGGCTGGTGCCCACGCTGGCGATCCAGGCGGTTATGCAGGTGCCGATGTTACACCCGAAGATGATAGGCAGGGCAATGCGCAGGGGATCCGTGCTGCCCGCCGAGAGCAACCCTGCCGCCCCCATAGCCACGAGCATGGTAGTGGTGGCGGACGAACTCTGAACTATGCTGGTTATTATCAGTCCGATGAGCAGTCCCAAGAACCAGTTACCGCCGTATCTGGTCACGAGGCTCTCGAAACTCCCGGAAGTTCTCAGGGGCATAACAGCGGCTTTCATCAGCTCCATGCCCAGGAAGAGCAGGCCGAAGCCGAGGAGCACCTCGCCCGTGTACTTAATGGACTTGCGGCTCCCTAGCATATAGAGGGCAAACCCTATCCCGATGCAGGGAAAGGAGAGCGTAGTGACATTGAAGGCGGCTATCTGAGCGGTGATCGTCGTGCCGATGTTGGCGCCGAAGATAACCGCGACGGTCTGAGTGAAGGTCATGAGCCCAGCGTTTACGAAGCCCACCAGCATAACCGTGGTAGCGCTGGAGCTCTGTATTAAGCCAGTTACCCCGGCGCCCAGAGCAACGCCGCGGATGCGGCCCTTGGTAAGGGTCTCCAACAAGTGGCGCAGCCTGTCGCCTACTCCCAGTTGCAGCCCTTCGGCCATCAGGGTCATGCCGTAGATGAAAAGTCCGAGTCCACCCACCAGGATGAGAAGTCCATACCAGATGTTATAGGGTTCGACCGGCTTCATTGCGGCTGCTCCTCCAGAAGGTTGAGGGCCAAATTGGGGTGTTCTCCGAAGGGTATTATATAGACGGCAGGGGAGCGCCTCAAGTAGAATCGTCGATAATTGGAGGCGCGGTTCTGGGCCCCTCGCCGGAGCGGCGCAGAGGGAGCGATGGAAGTCAGCAAGACCGGTTTTGGAAGCCGATGGAAAGGGGCGAGATGCCGAGATTCATCCTGCGGAATATGTGGAGAAGAAAGGGACGCACTCTCCTTACCATCATCGGGATCGTGGTAGGCATCTTCGCCTTCACCGTCCTCAGCGGCCTATCGGCCCGCCTGAACCAGCAACTGGGAGGGGCCAAGAAGTTCTATACCAACCACATCACCGTGGTGCCCACGGGTGGAAACCTCTTCGGAGCCGCGGGCAAATATCTGTCGCTCAGCAAGGTCGCGGAGATAGAAGCGGTTCCCGGTGTGAGGGGCGCCGTGGCCAGCATCGGCCTTCCGCTGGATCTGCAATCCGGCGCTGGTTCCGGAACTCCCGAAATCATAGTGGGTACGGAACTCTCGGGTGGCGGCCCCGAGCTGTTGGCCTTCACGGCTCTGCAATCCGGCCGGCTGCTCCAGGACGGCGACCGCGGCAAAGTATTGCTCGGCTTGAACCTGGCCAATAAATTCAACGCGGGTGTTAGCGACACGGTACAGATGCGCGGCGTAGATTTCCAGGTGGTGGGCATCTACAAAGCCACGCTGACGGCGCCTGACTCCTTCGCCTTCGTCTCCTACCAGGACGGGCTAGATCTCTTCCGGGCCGCGAATCCCTACTTCCAGGTGGCGGATATCGCGGGAAGCATAGATGTTCTCGCCCAGCCCGGCGTGGACTCGGAGCAACTATCTGTGACTATTCAGAACCAGGTGTCTGATATTAAAGCGATATCTCCCAACGATGCCGTCAAGCAGATATCCCAGTTCAGTTTGATATTCAACGCCATCCTCATCGGCATCAGCCTGGTCGCTCTGCTGGTGGGTGGCCTATCCATCATCAACACCATGATCATGTCGGTGAGCGAGCGCACCCGGGAGATCGGCCTGAAAAAGGCCATCGGCGCCGACACCAGGTCGGTGCTGGGCGAATACCTGTTGGAATCGGCGCTCATCGGGGTGCTGGGCGGTCTCATAGGCATGGGGCTGGGAGTCGCATTGATCGCCGTGCTGAACACCGCGGTGAAGACAAACGGCGCCAACGTATTTACCATCAGCCGGAGTGTGATACTGACGCCGGTCATATTCGCCACATTCCTGGGAACCCTGGCGGGCATATTCCCAGCCCTGCGGGCGGCGCGGCTGAAGCCCGTAGAAGCTTTGAGGGAGGACTGAGATGAGCCTTGTCGAAGGTCGGGACCTGCATAAGATATACAGCAGCGACAGCCTGCAGGTGCGGGCCGTAGATGGCCTGGACCTGCAGATAGATGAAGGCGAGTTTCTCTCCATCGTCGGGCCCTCGGGGTCGGGAAAGACGACGCTCCTCCACCTGCTCGGGTTGCTGGATCAGCCGACGGCGGGACAGGTGATCGTCCGCGGAAGGGATACCAGCCGGTTGAACGGTTCGGACTTGACCCGCATCCGGCGCGAGAACATCGGATTCATATTCCAGGAATTCAACCTGCTGCCGGTGTTGAACGCGCTGGAGAATGTGGAGCTGCCGCTGCGCTACCGGGCGATGAAGACCGCCGAACGGCAAAAGCGAGCTATGGAAGCCCTGGACACGGTGGGGCTCAGCCAGAGAGCAGGAAACCGTCCTTCGCAGTTGTCTGGCGGGGAACAACAGCGCGTAGCCATCGCCCGCGCCCTGGTTGCAAAGCCGGCGCTGGTGCTGGCGGATGAGCCCACGGGTGAACTGGACAGCGAGAATACTTGCCGCATCATAGAGTTGATGCGGCGCTTGAACGAGGAGCTTCACCAGACCTTCGCCATAGTCACGCACGATCTCTTCGTCGCGGACTACACCAATCGCAAGATAACGTTACGCGACGGCAAAATAGTCTCCGACGAGTGGCAGGAGGGCCGGCCGCTCAACTGCGACCTTCCTTTCGAGGATTAGCGGGAGCTCTTCTTCCAGGAACCATATTTTGCCAGTGAGGCCAGGGTCCCGGCGGCGCCTTCCGGGGAATCGAAGACGGGCACCTTCCGCCCGCTGGTTTTCCGTATCAACCCGATGAACCTCTCGTTCCCTATGGCACAGATGACCAGAGGCTTTTCCGGGCGCGCCGCGTGGATGGCATCGATGTCGCCGAACCACATCTCCGGCGTCAAGCCCAGGGGCTCGAAACTGCTGAAAATCGCGTAGGGGAGAATGGTAATGCCCAAGACCATATCGATGTCCGGGTCGGCCACGACCGCCCGCAAGGCTGCGGAAAACTGGGTCGAGGGTCCCGTGTCCAGCGGATTCCGCACGTTCATCCAATCGGGAGCCGCTTCCCTCACGGTTCGCTCGGTCGTTTCCGACAGGTGGGGGAGCGTGAGTCCGCCCGAGGTGGCGCTATCCGTCGCCAGCACCCCCAGGCTGCCGCTGCCCGTGACGATGGCCAGCCGGTTGCCGGCGGGGTGAGGTTGTGTGGCGAAGGTCCGCGCCAGCCGCACGAGCTGATCCAAGCTCTCCGCCCGGATAGCCCCGGTCTGCCGGAAGACGGCCTCGTAGAGCTGATCCTCGCCGGAGAGGCTCGCCGTGTGCGACGCGGTCGCAGCGCGGCCTGCCGGGGTACGGCCTCCTTTTAGGATAATCACCGGCTTGTCGCGCGTGACCCGTCCCAGGGTCTCCAGCAGGAGCCTCCCGTCGGCCGCTCCCTCCAGGTACATCATTATGACCTTGGTCTGGTCATCCTGGTGCAGATAATTGAGCACCTCGCACTCGTTGACGTCCAGGCGGTTGCCCAGGGTTACCGCTTTGGCTATGAATACTTCCTTCTCGTGCAGGCCATCGAGGAGGATGTTTCCGAAGACGCCGCTCTGGGCGATGATGGAGACCGGCCCGGGGGTAAGAGCTTCGTCCATTATCTCCACCGACGCGAAGCGGTTGGCGGTGTTCACCACGCCAACGCAGTTGGGGCCGATGATCCGCAGCCCCAGCCGGTGAGCGGTCTCCTTGGTCTCGGTCTGGAGGGCCTGTCCCACCTCGCCGATCTCAGCGAACCCGGCCGTTTCGATGATCACGTGCTTGATTCCTCTGTTGGCTATCTCCGGCAGCACGGAACTGACCAACCTGGCCGGAACCAGCACTATGGCCAGGTCCACAGGATCGGGCACGTCCGCGACCCTCTGATAGACGGGCATGTCGTGCAGGGTGCCCCCCGCGATATTCACCAGGTGTATGTGACCGTCCCAGCCGTGCTCTTTCAGGACCAGCGGTATGCCGTAACCGAAGCCGGGAGTCCGTGAAATCCCCACCAAGGCTACGCCCTTGGGCTCGAAGAAAGTTCGCAGCTCGTTTCCCTGTGCCATCTATTCCTCCTCATGCAAGTCGTGCAAGCCGGGAGTCAGACCCTTTCGTCGCATCCCCACGTGTATCCGTGCAAGCCGGAGCCAAAACCCTCCTGCCGCAATATTCGATGTCCTTGCTCCGCCAGAATGCCGATGATTTAATATAGCACAACCATTTCATCGCACCGGAAAGGGAGGCAAAAGAGCCGTGCCCGCAAACCGCAGACCCCCGCGCGAGCGGATCATCCTCATAGGGCTGAGTTCTCTGATGGCCGCCGGCCTGGCGTTGGGCAGTCTCGGATTCTGGCAGGGAGGCCACGATTCCATGGGGGCCTCACCCCAGACCTCCTGGTACTTCGCCGAGGGCACCACCCGGGCGGGCTTCGAGGAGTACGTCTGCCTTCTGAACCCGCAGTCCACCCCCACCACGGCCTACTTCAAATACATGCTGGGGACGGGCGAGGTGATAGAGAAGAGCTATACCATCGAGGCGGACAAGCGCGCCACCGTGAGCGTGGGAGCCGAGATACCGCCCGAGAACGACGTGGCCATCGTGATCAGCGCCACCCAACCCGTGGTGGCCGAGAGGCCCATGTACTTCGCCTACCGGAGCCTCCGCCCGGAATGGATGACCATCGACCGCAACGCGATTGCCGCATCTCTAGGCTGGGGGGAGATATACCGTGGAGATACCACACAGAAGCGGGTGGCGCTGACCTTCGATGTCGAGGGCAGAGATGGCGCCACCGTCATCCTGGACATCCTGCATAATTACGGCCTGCGGTGCACCTTTTTCGTGCTGGGCGGATTCGCCGACGGCAACCCCGACATCATCCAGCGGATGGCCGTGGAAGGACACGAGCTGGCGAACCATGCGTGGAGCCATTACCAGTTCTCTAAACTCTCGGCCGACCAGATACGGTCGGAGCTGGCGCGCACCGAGGAACTCATACGGGCGCTCACGGGGTTCACGACAAAACCCTACTTCCGCTACCCCTACGGCGACCGTACCAGCGCGGATACCCGGGTGGTGAACGGCGAGGGTTACCTCAGCGTGTACTGGACCGTCGATCCGCAGGACTGGCGCGGCATCAGCGCTTCCGCGCTCTATTCGCGCGTGGTGTCCCAAACGCGGCCCGGCTCCATCGTCCTCATGCACACCATCCTGCCGGATCAGAAGGCGGGAGCCTTGCCGGCCATAATCAACGATCTTCAGGCGTCCGGCTATGAACTGGTGACCCTAACCGAGCTGCTTTTCCATGAGCCCTAGCGCTCATCTGTGGCGTCCCGACCAAATTCGCTTTCGGCCTTTTCCTCTGCGGCGGGTAAAAAGCGAACAAAACCTGACCCCGAACGTGTTCGCTTTCGAGGACCCCGGACCGGCGACCATTTCAGGCGCGGCGTGCGGCCATCAGGTCCTTAGCCTTGCGCACCGCCAGGAAGGCGTCCGGCGCATAACCGCTTGCTCCTGCCTGGTCGGCGTACTCCTGAGTCACGGGAGCACCGCCCACCATGATCAGGGCATCGCCATCTATCTGACGGATCGCCCGGATCACCTCGGGCAGATGTTGCATGGTCGAGCTCAATAGGGCTGAAAGTCCCAGGATATCAGGTTGGTATTGGCGGTAGGCCTCCACGAACTTCTCGGTTTTCAGGTCTTCCCCAAGATCTACCACCTCGAACCCCGCGCCCTCCAGACACATCCTGACCAGATTCTTGCCTATATAGTGGATGTCGCCCTGCACGGTACCCAGCACGATACGGCCCTGCGCCTTCTCCCGCCCGCCCAATAGGGGTTTCAGCAGCTCCAGCCCCGCTTCCATGGCGGCCGCCGCCACTATCAGTTCCGGAATAAAGGCTTCGTTGCGGGAGAACCTCTCGCCGATCTCCTGCATGGCTGGGGCCATCGCGGTAGACAGCATATCCTCAGCACTAGCTCCGGCCTCCAGATTCTCAGATACGAGCCGCGCCGTATCCTCCTCTTCGCCCGTCATAATCGCCTCTTTCAGCCTCAAGAGCAGATCCTGCATCTGGGCCCTCCTTAGTCCGATAGGTCGATAGGATAGGCGCCGTATTTACGGGCGGCCTTGACCATCGCCACGTAGTTTTCCGGCTTCACACCTGGATGGATGGAATTGGAAGAACTTATGATATATCCTCCCCCCGGAGCGGCCGCCGCGATCGTATCGCGTACGGAAGCATCTACCGCAGCCTCCGTTCCGAAGGGAAGGAGATGCATGCAATCGATGTTACCGAGGATACACAGGCTCTTCCCAAAACGCTTTTTTACTTCGCCGATCTCCATGCATTGAGGCTGCACCGGATGGAAACCGTCGAAGCCCGCCTCCACCACGCCCTCCAGGATCGGCCACATGTTCCCGTCCGAGTGCTTAATGATGAGCTTGCTCCGCTCGTGGACCCGTTCCGTGATCTCGCAATGGTACGGAAAAACGTACTCCATGTATTGCGCAGGGGACATCAGGGTTGTCTGGCTGAAAGCCAGGTCGCCATCGAGCGCTATGATATCGGCGCCCATATCGATGGCCATATCTATAACCTCCAGGATGTAATCGGTGGCCAGCCGTGCGAGGTCCTTCACAAAACCAGGATTCTTCATGTAGTGATAGAGCAGCTTCTCCATGCTGCCCAGAAAGGTCCAGCTCTCCCGGAATGGACCGGGCTGCACGAGGACCTGCGTGATCTCCTCTCCGAAAGTGCCCTTGGCGGCCATCAGCATGAGGAAATCCGTCTGCTGCGGGTGGTAGGGCTGAATTCGCGCAAGGTCTTCCGGGTTTCCGATGGGGCCTCCCACTGCCGTGGCTTCGCCCTCTTCGCTGATGCGCAGGATACGCCCCCAGCCGTCCTTTACGTGGTCTGCATCCACCGCTTCCGTGCCGGGCAGAGTGATCGAGGTGATGCCGTCCAGTTCCAGCTCCCGCACCACCGTGAAGAGCGTGGCGAGCAGTTTCAGCTTCTCCTCCATGCCCATCTGCTGGGCGGACTTCGGCGGGGGGACATCGTCGGTGAAGAAGCGCCCGAGCTTGATAATGGATTCCTCGTTGAAGGCCATCTCCCACACGGGTACGCGGTCCGGCTCCTCCAAAGAAAACGCCTGCCGCATTCTCTCTTTTCCGGTCATAGCCCCTCCTTGCAATGTAGGTCCTATGAAATGCTATGGCGCTGACTTCGATTGGATTGCTGTGCTGCGGACACG
>JAHEXQ010000172.1 GCA_023252035.1 Actinomycetes bacterium | reverse complement strand
CTCCGGCAGCAGCCTCCTGCGGAGGGCGAAAACGCCCAGGGCTCCCAGGAAGATGGCCAGGCTTAGTATCTGGAAGGCCGGGCCGGCCTGAGTGCTGTTGTGCGCACGGAAGAATTCCATGAAGAACCGTATTCCGGAGTAGCCGAGCAGGAACGACAGGAAGATGGTTCCCTCCCGCTTCTCTTTACCGCGGTAGACGACCAGGAAGGCGAACAGCGCTAGATCCAGTAATAACTCGTAGATCTGCGTCGGGTGTACTTGAGCTGCCAGAATGCCCATGGTCTGCCTGGTCTCCTGTGGAAAGGTGACCGCCCAGGGCAGGCCCGACTCCTTCCCGTAGCAGCACCCGTTGAGGAAACAGCCCACCCGGGCGATAGCCAGTCCCAGCGCCAGGCTCAAGCCAGCCATGTCGGCAATAGTCCAGAATGGCAGGCGACGCATCCTGATGACCAGCCCTACGGCCAGGGCGCCTCCCAGCAGCCCGCCGTAAAAGACCAGTCCCGCGAGGTTCCAGAAGTTGAGAATCTCTAAGGGGTGGCTGGAGAACTCGCTCCAGTTCCCGATAACGTAGAAGATGCGCGCCCCGATGATGCCGCCGATAGCCGCTGCAAGCACGATGTCGTAAACAACGTAGCTGTCCACGAAGCGGTCTTTCAGATACCACCGGCTCAAGAAGATCGCGGCTATGAACGCCAGCGCCAACATGAATCCGTAGGCGTGGACCGCGAGGGAACCTATCCGGAAGAGAATGGGGTGCATTGCTTAATCGCCCTGACTCTCGCTTTGCCTCTCCAGGCCATATTCTTTGATCAATCGGTACAGGATTATCACCACTCCGGCCACGACCGCGGCATCCGCAAGGTTAAAGCTGGGCCAGAAGCTGAATTCGATGAAGTCGATGACCCGGCTAAATGCGGCCCTGTCGATGATGTTACCCAGGGCACCCGCGCAAATCAACCCCAATCCGACATGGTATAAAACCGCTGACTTTCGCGCCCAAAACATGTAGATAAAGACTATCGCGGCTACGGCCAAGACCGAGACAGTCATAAACAGCCACTGCTCTCCCGGCAGTATCCCGAAAGCCGCCCCGGGATTACGGACCTGGCGGAGAACCAGGAAGTCGCCGACGAGGTGCCGGACTCTACTCTCAGGCAAAAATAATCTGACCAGCCCCTTGGAGAGCTGGTCAGCGAAGAGCGCGAGGCAGGCGACTAGCGCGAAGGTCATTTAGACGTCTTTTCCTCTTTTTGCTTATCTTCGATGCAGAGGTTCGCGTAGGGAAGCGCCATCAACCGTGCCTCAGGTATAGGCTTTCCGCAGAAGTCGCACACGCCATAGGTGCCGTTCTCCATCTTCTCCAGGGCGACATTGATCTTGCCGAGCAGGTCGCGCATGTTGTTAGTGAGGGAAAGGTCCCTCTCGCGCTCAAAGGTGATAGTCCCGCTTCCGGCGTATTCCTCGTCGAAGCTCACGTCGCCGGTCTCATCCATCTGGGAGGTGAGCAGACCGGTCTCCTCCAGGTCGCGGACCTGCTTCTCGAGCTGCTCCTTCTCAGCCAGGAGCTTCTTCTTCAGACTGGCTATCTCGCGTTTCTTCATAGCCACGTTAACCTCCATTAAGTAACAAGTATAGCCTAAAACGTGCGCCTCATAACCCGATTTCGTCAATCAGCGCGCTTCACTGAAGCTCTTCACCACGGGCAGGCAGCGATCGCATATCTGCGAGTGTTCCGCGTCGGCTCCCACCGAGGTGCGGTAGTTCCAGCAGCGCGAACATCTCTTACCGGAGGCTTTCTCCACCGCTATCCCTCTTTCCTCTGCCGGCTGCGGTCGGAGCTCCACCTCGGATACTATGAAGAGCGCCGGGAGGAAATCTGTATGACGCTGGAGCAGTGCCAGTTGTTCTTCGGGCGCGGCGAGCACCACACGAGCCTCAAGGGACGACCCTATCTCGCGTGCCGCTCTTTTCTCTTCGATAGCCCTCGTTACCAGGTTCCTCCAGTCCAGCAGGACCCCCCACTCAGAATCCAAAACTTCGTCGGATTCTCCGGACTCCGTCCAGCCGGCCAATTGCACCGAGGGCACATCTTCATCCGGAACGGTCAGGTGTTCCCAGACCTCCTCGGAGGTGAACGTGAGAATCGGAGCCAGCATCTTCACCAGCGCGTTCGCTATCTCGGCCATAGCGGTCTGCGCGGATCGCCTCTCCCCGGAATCCTGCGCAAAAGTGTAGAGCGTGTCTTTTCTTATATCGAGATACAGGGAGCTGAGCTCCACCGAACAGAAATTATAGATGGAATGAAAGACCACATGCAGTTGATACCGTTCGTAGGCCTCGGCCACCCTCCGCTTTAATCCTCTGAGCTGGGAGATGATCCAGCGGTCCAGTTCCTGCATCTCCCCATAGGGAACGCCGGCTTCGGCTGGAGAGAAATCCCAGAGGTTTCCCAGCAGGAAGCGGAAGGTATTGCGGATGCGCCTATAGGCTTCCACGCTTCTCTGCAATATTTCATCCGAAGCCGGAAAGTCCCCCGAGTAATCGGCCGCAGCCACCCAGAGCCTCAGTATGTCCGCTCCGTAGCGCGCCTCTATCTCCTGCGGTGAGATTACATTTCCCAGGGATTTGGACATCTTCCTGCCCTCCCCATCCACCACGAAACCATGGGTCAGGACGCTCGAGAAAGGCGATTCGCCCTCCTCGGCCACTGCCGTTAGCAGAGACGTCTGAAACCAGCCGCGATGCTGGTCGCTTCCCTCCAGGTAGAGGTCCGCCGGCCAGGAGAGTTCCGGCCATACGCCGCTGCGCAGCACGGCGGCGTGGCTGATGCCGGATTCGAACCATACATCCAGGATATCCGTTCCCTTGACGGCGCGCTCGCCGCCGCAGGCATCGCAAGTGGCGTCACCGCCGAGTATCTCCTCCGGTTCCACTTCGAACCAGGCATCCGAGCCGCGTTCGCGCAGCAATGCCGCAACACGATCGAGGATAGGCCCGTCCACCATGGGCTCTCCGCACTTTTCGCAATAAAACACCGGCACCGGCACTCCCCAGGCCCGCTGGCGGGAAATGCACCAATCAGGCCGGGACTCCAGCATGCCGAGCATCCGTTTCTTGTTCCACTCGGGTATCCATGCAACCTGCTCCACGGAGCTTACAGCTAACTCGCGCAAAGTTCCGTCGCCCCGGAAAGCCTTATCCACGGCGATAAACCACTGCGGCGTGGCCCGAAATATCAGCGGGCTCTTGCATCTCCAGCAGTGCGGATAAGAGTGGGTGACCGACCTCTCTCCGAGTAGCAATCCCTTACCCGCTAGGTCTTCGATGATGCGAGGATTGGCGTTCTCCACGAAGAGCCCTTCGAACTCGGGCGCCTCGTGCGTGAACACGCCGTTATCGTCCACGGGCATCACGATGGGCAATTCGTATGCCAGACCCGCCTGGTAGTCCTCCTGCCCATGTCCGGGTGCTGTATGGACGGCGCCCGTTCCCTGCTCCGCCGTGACGTAGTCGGCAAGAATGACCCGTGATGGCCAATCCCTCCACGGATGTCGAGCCTTTAGTCCTTCGAGCTCGCTTCCCCGGAAGGCCTTTATCTTCTCGGCCCCCTTTATGCCCATCTCCTCCAACGCTTGCGCCATAAGCGGTTCGCCTAGTATGAAAGTCTCCCGTCCCACGCGCACCGCCCAGTAATCCATGCGCGGGTGTAGCGCGATAGCCACGTTCGCGGGCAGGGTTCAGGGAGTTGTGGTCCAGACGATCATGGACGCAGGCCCCTCCACCTCTAATCCGGGTAGCGGGTCGAGCAGGGGGAATTTCACGTAAATGGCCGGCGAGACCTTGTCCTCGTACTCTATCTCCGCTTCCGCCAGGGCCGTCTTGCAATGCGGGCACCAGTGAATGGGTTTACGGCCACGATATACCAGCCCATCCAGAAAGAGACTCTTGAAGATCTCCACGTTGGTGGCTTCGTAGTCGTGCTTGAGCGTGAGGTAGGGGTTGCCGAAGTCTCCGCGCACTCCCAGGCGTTGGAACTGTTCCGACTGGCGCCCCACGAAATGCATGGCGTACTCGTTGCAGCGCCGCCTTATCTCTCCCACGCTGAAGTCTCCGCGGTCACCCCCCAGCTGCTTCTCCACCTCGTGCTCTATGGGCTGCCCGTGGCAGTCCCACCCCGGCACATAAGGCGCGTGAAAACCACACATGGTCTTCTGCTTGACGATGATGTCTTTCAATATCTTGTTCCGGGCGGTTCCTAGGTGGATATCGCCGTTGGCGTAGGGCGGTCCGTCATGCAGGATGAAACGAGGCCCTGCGGCGTTCTTCTGAAGGACTAGCGAATATACATCCATGTCCTTCCACTTAGCGAGTATCTCCGGCTCGCGGGTCTGCAAGTCCGCCTTCATGGGGAAGGACGTCCTGGGCAGATTCAAAGTTTCTTTGTAATTCACAATGGCTAGCTCCTCCGGCGCTGGGCGCGACATCCATAAATTATTAGCACGATACCCGGTACCTGTCAACGCAAAATAGCCTATCTACGTGCCTTTTTAC
>JAHEXQ010000027.1 GCA_023252035.1 Actinomycetes bacterium | reverse complement strand
ACCGAGAGGGACCTCACCTGGCTGCACGGGTTGGTGGTGGCCTCCCTGGGCTGGATAATGGCGATGATGTTCGGCGCCATCCCGCATTTCCTGTCCGGCCAGTTCGGCTCCTACCTGGACGCCTGCTTCGACCTCATGAGCGGATACACCACCACGGGGTTTTTTCTGCTGCAGGATCTCGATCACGCCTCCCATGGATTGAACATGTGGCGCCACCTGCTCACCTACGCGGGAGGGCAGGGGATCATCGTCATAGCTCTCACCTTCCTGTTTGCCGGAACCGGGGGCGCTTTCAAGGTCTATGCCGGAGAGGGCAAAGAGGAGAAACTGCTGCCGAACGTCATTGGGACGGCCCGGGCTATCTGGATGATCAGCCTTACCTACCTGGTGGTCGGAAGCCTGGGCATCTATGCCGGCCTGCTGAAGGAGGGGATGCCTGTAGGCCGGGGATTCCTGCATTCGGTCTGGCTCTTCATGGGGGCCTGGTCCACCGGAGGGTTTGCGCCCCAATCCTTGAACCTGCTCTACTACCATAGTTTCTGGGTGGAAGCGGCTACACTGGTGATATTCGTCATCGGGTCCTTCAACTTCGCCCTGCACTACGCCGTCTGGACAGGCAACCGCCGGGAGATCTACCGGAACGTGGAGGTCATATCATTCACCGTGACCGTCTCCCTCACCACCATGATGCTGGCCCTGGGCTTCAGCAAGTTCGGGCTCTTCAATTCGCTGACGGAGTTCTTCCGCAAGGGGTTCTACAACCTGATATCCGGCCATACCACCACGGGCAACAGCACCGTCTACAGTGTGGCCTTCTTCAAGGATTTCGGGTTTATAGCCATGTGGGCGGTGATCATCGCCATGGCCATCGGCGCCAGCGCGTGTTCCACTGGTGGGGGCTTCAAGGGTCTGCGCATGGGGATAGCCGCCAAGACCTTCTGGCTGGAGATAAAGCGGATAATCTCGCCGGAGTCGGCCGTGGTCAGAGAAAAGGTGCATCACATAAAGGACCTCTGGTTGGATGATGCGCTCATTCGAGGCACGTTCCTCATTCTTATAGGGTACGTGATCATCTACGGCATAGGGGCCATGGCCGGGGTTATGTACGGTTACCAGCCATCGGTGGCCTTCTTCGATGCAGTGTCTGCCGGCTCCAACACGGGGCTGTCGGCCGGGTTGACCACTCCGGCTATGCCTGCTCTGCTGAAGTTGATATATATATTCGAGATGTGGGCAGGACGTTTGGAGTTCATGTCCATCCTGGCGCTGTTCGGTTTCGGTTATGCTGCGGTCAGGGGCAGGGGGAGGAGTGCGCGATGAGAAGAACGGCGCTGGCCCTGCTGGCTTTCCTGGTACTGGGCGCGCTTCTGGTATGGCCGCAGAAAGCGCTGGCAGCGGAGCGTGTCAGCGTGAAGGACTTGACGGAGTCGGCGGAGAACTACGATAGCCAGACCGTGACTATCGAGGGAGAGGTCATCGGTGATATCATGCTGCGGGGAGATTACGCATGGATTACCGTCAACGACGACCCTTACACCAGCAAGGAAGCCCAGGAAGAGCGGCTGCGCGCGGGTTTCAACATAGGCATCGGAGTCTGGCTCCCCTCCTCCCAGGCTGAGAAAGTGAAAGTGCTGGGCGGTTATAAGAACGTGGGTGACCGGGTAAGCGTGACGGGTGTATTCCACCGCGCGGACGGTGAACACGGCGGCGACACCGATATAGTGGCTCAGAGCCTGGTCGTGCTGGAACCCGGCAAAAGCGTGAGCCGGCCACTGACTCTGATTCGCTGGATAATCCTGGCAGCGCTGGCGGGGTTAGCCATCCTGCTCTGGCGCATGCGGAGAACGAGGATTCGAGCGGCGCTCGGCTGATTTCGAATGGAGATCGCACGTGGTAGTTGAGGAACTCAAGCAGGTGAAGAAGGCGGAGGATGAGGCAGCCACTGCCATGAGCCGGGCGCGGGCGGAGTCTACGGATATCCTGAAACAGGCCGGCGAAAGAGCGGAGGCGGCGCTGCGGGAAGCAAGGCGGCAGGGCCTCGAGGAAGGCAAAACCGAGGCCCGAGCAATCCTGGAGCAAGCTGCCGAAGGAGCTGCACGGGTTACAGAGGCTGCTCAAAAAGAACTGCAGGAACTTGAAAAGTCCGCCGGGGAGCGGCGAGACCAAGCCATCCAGCGGTTGCTGGATGTGACAGGTGGAGCGTAGCGAGGTCGCGCAACCTTCCGGGCTGGATCGGAAATAGGAGAAGCCGCTGATGGCACGGGCCAGATTGCTCAAGATGCACATCCTGGCGCCGCAAAGCCGGCGCGATGAGCTGATGGAATGGCTCTATGGGCTTAACGCCGTGCACATCCTGGATCTAGCCAGCCGCCTGGCCACCGATGAGGAGACCGCCGAGCTCATCCGGGGCTTCCAGCCGAATCTCCGCGGCTGGCACCTGGAACTGTCCCGCGCCGACTTCCTTATCGACTTCATGGAGCGGTACGGATACGTCAAGAAGGCGAAACTCGGAGGGCTGATCCCGGACCGCGTCCATGTCTCCGAAGAAGAGTGGGCGACGCTCCTCGAGGACGTGGACCTGCGGGGCTTGTATGCGGAATGCGAGGCTCTGGATGTGCGGTTCAAGCAACTCGTGGCCGAAGGTACGGAGCTGGAACGCGAGCTGCAGCGGTTGGCTCCCTGGAGCGAGCTGGATGTCGATATGGAAGACCTGGCCGGGACCGCTGGCGTTGCGGTCGTGCCCGGGTCGCTGCCTGAGAGGGATTGGCCGGATTTCGCGGCCCGGCTGGAAGAGTTCTGTCCGCACAGCGCCGCGGCCATCATCGACCGGCATCTGCGCGGCATCTACATGGTGGTCATGGTATCCAGGGACGAGGAGCCGCAATTCGCGACGCTGGCTCAGTCATGTGGGTTCGAGCAGTTTGCGGTGCGCGCACCGGCAGGAAGAGTGGGGGACGAGATAGCGAGGTTGAGCGCCATGCTGGATGGAGTTCAGTCCGAACGGGAGAGGATCTCCGCGCGAGCCGGCGAGCTTTCCGGATCCTACAGCGGCGTTATCGCCTGCCGCGATTACATCGTCAACGCGCTTCAGAGGGAAGAGGCGAAGGCCTCCCTGGCGCATACTGAGAAGGTGATTGCCCTGGAGGGCTGGGTGGAGGAGGCGCGCCGGAGCGAACTGGAAAGCGCCGCCGCTATGCTGGGCGACGACACTTCCCTATCTTTCTTAGCGCCGGCCGAGGGGGATAAACCACCGACCCTGCTCGCTAACCGGCGCGCTGTACGGCCTGCCGAGGCGCTGGTCAGCCTCTATGGTTTTCCGCACGGCCATGAAACCGATCCTACGACGATCATGGCGCCCTTCTTCATCTTCTTCTTTGGGCTGTGTGTAGGAGACGTCGGATACGGCGCCGTGCTCGCTTTTCTGAGCTGGCTGATGATAAAGAAACTGGACGTCAGCGACAACGTCAAGCGGTTCTTCCGTCTCTTCATGTATTGCGGTTTTGCCAGCATCCTGGCCGGCGTGCTCACGCGAGGATATTTCGGCATCAACGCGGAACACCTGCCGGCTTGGATGAAGTTCACGGGTTCCTTCGACACCCTCAACGCGCCCATCTCCATCATGGTCTTCTGTGCCGCGCTGGGCCTCCTCCACATCTGGATAGGGATGTTCATAGAGATGTGGGACAACGCTCGCAACAACTCCTGGTGGGATGGATTCTGCGAGCAGGGGACCACGCTGATACTCTGGGCGGCACTTCCGGTACTGGTCATAGGCTATGCTGCGAAGGCCGGCCCGGTGAAGAGTATCGGGTGGTATCTCCTCATCGCCGGCGCGGCGGGCATCGTCTTTCTCTCCAACAAATCGTCGAAGACCTGGGCCGGGAAGTTCTTCGGCGGTTTGTTCAACTTCTATGGCAGCATCGGCGGCACCATCGGCGACGTCGCCTCCTACATGCGCCTCTACGCGCTGGGACTGGCGACCGTTCTCATCGCGGACGTGGTGAATCGGATGGGGGTCATGATGTTTCAGGCGATTCCCGTGCTCGGAATTCTGCTGATGCTGCTGATCTTCGCAGTCGGACATACTTTCAATTTGGCCATCAACCTCATCAGCGCCTTTGTGCATCCCCTGAGGCTACAGTACGTGGAGTTCTTCGGCAAGTTCTACGAGGATGGGGGAAAGCCGTTCCGTCCTCTAGGGATAACGTGTAAGAGGACCGTGATCGAGAAGTCAGGAGGTAAGTAATGCCAAATACGTTCGGAGGATTAACCGGCTTTCAGTGGGTGATCTTTGGAGCCGCACTCGCCGTCATCGGCGGGGGCATCGGTTCAGCCATGGGAATCACCTACATCGCCAATGTGGCCGCCGGGATTCTCACCGAGGACCCCGATAAATTCGGCGCGCTGCTGCCTTTGATAGCCATTCCGGGTACCCAGGGCATTTACGGTTTCATAACCGGTATCCTGGTGATGACCGTGATGAAGCCCGGAGCCGGCTGGAGTGTGCTATCGGGATACTCGGGCCTGCTCATTTTCTTTGCCTGCCTGCCGGTGGCTTTCAACTGCCTGGTCTCCGCCATTTATCAGGGACTTACGGCGTCGGGAGCAGCCGGCATGGTGGCCAAGCGGACGGAGGACGCAGGAAAGGCGCTCATCCTCCCCGCCTTGGTGGAGACCTACGCCGTGCTCTCCCTCATCACCACCATCATCATGCTGATAGTGGCTATCAAGCCCACGATAACCGTGTAGCGGTGATCGTATGTCGCTGGAGAAGCTGCTCGACAAGATAAAGTCCGGCGGCATCGCAGAGGCCGAGGCCATCCTGGCCGAAGCGCGCGCCGAAGCGCGACGCATCGAGGAGGAGGCTGGGGCCAGGGCCGCTGAGGTCCGTCTGGAACAGATAGCGGAGGCGCGCAGCTCCGCGGAAAGGGAGTCGATGCGCCGGGCGAGCAACGCCCGGAACTCCGCCCGGATAGCGGTGCTAGCGGCCAAGCAGGAGATGCTGGCGCGGGTCGTAGAGGCCGCCCGTGAGCGCATCGAGAAGTTACCCGGCCCCGAGTACCGGGCCTGGCTCAAGAGGCTGTTGCTGGAGAACGCGCGCAGCGGTGACGAGGAGATAATGCCGGCTGCGGCTGACCGGCATCTCTTCGACGCGGAATTCATGGGAGAGGTCAATAAGGAATTGAACCGGCGGGGGTTGCAGGGCAACCTGCGATTGTCGCCGGGCGATGCCCGGGCAGCGCGGGGATGCGTGATGCGCTTGGGCGGAGTCGAGATAAACCTCAGTATAGATATCCTTGTGAAACAGGCATTCCAGGACGTCGAAGACGAACTGGCCGGAATTCTCTTCGAGGAGCGAGCTTGAGCAGATCAGCCATTTATGAGGGGCCGAAGAGCGGACACGGTTCGCGCGGCCGGGCACCGGCAGGCCCGGGCCGGGCGTACGGATTGCTGGCGCGCTATCGTCGCTACCGGGGACCGCTGGAGAATCTCAAAGTTACCCGGGAGCCGGCCAAGTACGGTTACGCTGTGGGCCGCATCAAGGTGAGAGAGATGGGCCTCCTGAACAGCCAGAGACTAGGCCGCTTGATAGAGGCTGACTTCGACGAGGCCCTGCATATCCTGGAGGAGGCCGATTACGGAGACTACCTCAAGGGATCGAGGGTAGCTTCGGATGTGGATGCGGGCTTGATGCGATTTCTCCAGGATCTTTACGAACTGCTCAGGGAGATCACCCCGGCGGGATCGCACATCGCCGAGTTCCTGCTGGACCGCTACGACTTCCATAATCTCAAGGTCCTGCTGAAACAGCGCTGCTGCGGCGAGCAGAATGAAGGTCCGATGCTGGACCTGGGCACTCTGGATCCTGAAGCTCTGCGAGTAGCCCTGGAAAATCCGGCGAAGCTTCCCCAGCATCTGGTCGGGCCCGTTCTTGAAGTCCTGGCTCTGCCGGAAATAACATCCCAGTGGGTGGATACCGTGGTGGACCGCCACTTCTTTGAACATCGTCTGGTCCTGGCACGGGAAGAGCACAGCGGGTTTATGGAGGAATTCGCGCGTACCTCGTTGGACCTAGCCAATATCAAGATCCTCCTGCGCGCCAAGAACCTGGGGAAAGATGCCGGGTTCCTGGAGCGTGCTCTGGCGGAGGGCGGACGCATGGGGAAAGTCTGGATGGCGGCACTGGTTACTCAACCGGCGGAAGAGATGCTCAGGGCCCTGGGCGGCAGCAGATACGCGGCTGGCCTCCTGCAGTTCCTGGGGGTGGAGGACGAGCAGATAAGGCTGACCGATTACGACAAGCGGGCGGATGACCTGATGATGGCGCAGTTGCACCAGGCGCGGCGCATCGCGGTAGGCGTGGAACCTATTCTCGGCTATATACGAGGAAGGGAGAACGATGTCGCCGTGCTCCGCATCATCCTTATGGGAAAGCTGCACAACCTGAGCCCGGAGGCCATCGAGCGCCACGTGCGCCGGCTCTATGTGGATAAGGAGCGCCTGTAATGGGAGACAGGTTGGCCATTCTCGGCGGGAAGACCTCCTGCCTCGGGTTCCGGGCCGTAGGCATGGACGCCTTTATCGCGAACATTCCCGCCGATGCCCCGGCGCTATGGGAGGGCATCCCCAAGGCGGATTATGCGGTCATCTTCGTCACCGAGCCGCTCTATGAGGTTCTGCTCGGCGCCGATGCCGGATTTCCGCCGCGCGATGAGCCGGTGGTGATTGTGATACCGGCGGTGGCCGGTTCGCGAGGCATCGGAGCGGCGACCGTGAAAAGAATGGTGGAGAAAGCGGTGGGGGCGGATATAGTAGTGCACGAATAGAAGAGGACGGGCGTTATTTCGAGAGAACGGGAGTGAAAGAATGTCAGAAGGCGTGGTGGTGAAGGTCGCCGGACCGCTGGTCGTGGCCCGGGGCCTGCAGGATCCCAAGATGTACGACCTCGTGAAAGTAGGCACAGAGCGGCTTATGGGCGAGATAATCGAGCTGAGGGGAGACCGCGCTTCTATCCAGGTTTACGAAGAAACCGCCGGTATGGGGCCGGGAGATGAGGTTGTCTCCACGGGCGAACCGCTCAGCGTCGAGCTCGGGCCCGGGCTTCTGGGTTCCATATACGATGGGGTGCAGAGGCCTCTCGATGTCATCCGGAAAAAACATGGCAACTACATAGCCCGGGGTGTGGAAGAGCCCGGCCTCGACCGGGAAAAGTCCTGGGATTTCCTCGCAGTCGCGCAGGAGGGAGATCAGGTCCAGCCGGGAGACGTGCTGGGCACGGTGCAGGAGACGAGCGTCATCCTGCACAAGCTCATGGTCCCCCCGGGGATTGCGGGAAGGCTCGCAGGAATAAGTTCGGGTTCTTTCAACGTGGAGCAACCCGTGGCGGTAATCGAAAGGGAGGGCGGCCAGGTTGAGGTGACGATGCTGCAGCGCTGGCCGGTCCGGCAGTCACGGGTGGTGGCCACGAAGCTCGCGCCGGCCGAGCCGCTCATCACCGGGCAGCGCATCATCGATACTTTCTTCCCCATCGCGCGGGGCGGAACGGCCTGCGTGCCTGGTCCCTTCGGCTCCGGCAAAACCGTTCTGCAGCACGCCATCGCCAAGTGGGCCAACGCGGAGATAGTGGTCTTCGTGGGTTGTGGCGAGCGGGGAAACGAGATGACCGACGTCCTTCTGGAGTTCCCGGAGATCACGGATCCCTATACGGGCAGGCCCCTGATGGAGAGGACGCTGCTCATCGCCAACACCTCCAATATGCCGGTAGCGGCGCGCGAGGCCTCCATCTATACAGGGATAACCCTCGCCGAGTACTACCGGGACATGGGATACAACGTCGCCCTGCAGGCTGACTCCACTTCCCGTTGGGCGGAGGCCCTGAGGGAGATATCGGGGCGCCTGGAGGAGATGCCGGGCGAGGAGGGCTACCCCGCCTACCTGGGCACCCGGCTGGCGGCCTTCTACGAGCGGGCCGGCCGCGCCGTCTGCCTGGGAGCCGAGCGGCGGCAGGGCTCCATCACCGCAGTGGGCTCCGTCTCGCCGCCCGGAGGCGACCTATCGGAGCCCGTGACCCAGGCGACGCTGCGCATCGTCAAGGTCTTCTGGGGGCTGGAGGACAAGCTGGCTTTCGCCCGGCATTTCCCGGCCATTAACTGGCTCATCAGCTACAGCCTTTACCGGGACAAGATGGAGGAGTTCCTCAGAGCGGAAGTGGACGAGGAGTTCCCCGCGCTCATGGAGGAGGCCATGGCCATTCTGCAGAGGGAGGCGGAACTGCAGGAGATTGTCCGGCTGGTGGGCATAGAGGCGCTCTCCTTCCAGGAGAGGCTTATCCTGGAGACGGCCAAGAGCCTGCGCGAGGATTTCCTTCAGCAAAATGCCTTTGACGAGGCGGATGCCTTCACCTCCATGCGCAAACAATTCCTGATGCTCACGGCCATCATGACCTTGCACAGGAGCTCAGTCCAGGCGCTGGAGAGGGGAGGCGATATCAAAGATGTGCTGCAGGCGCCCGTGAGGGCGGATATCGCTACCTGCAAGTTCATACGGGAAGAGGATTTGGTGCAGTTCGACGCCATAATCGCACGGACCCGGGAGCAACTGGCGGTTGCCCCGGCGGCGGGATAAAGGGGGCGAAGATGCTCAAGGAATATCTCAGCATCAAGGAGATCGTCGGCCCTCTGTTGCTCGTCGAAGGCGTGGAAGGGGCGAAGTACGGGGAGCTGGTCGAGGTGGAGTTTCCGGATGGCTCCCTGGGCCTGGGCAACGTGCTCGAGGTGGAGGAGGACAAGGTTCTGCTGCAGTCTTTCGAGAGCACGCGAGGAATGAACACCACCCAGACCCGCGTCCGGTTCACGGGGAAGGGAATCGAGCTCGGCGTGAGCCGTGACCTCCTGGGGCGCACCTTCGACGGGCTGGGGAGGCCCATCGATGGCGGTCCGCGCATCCTGCCCGACAAGCGGCTGGACATCTATGGGAACCCCATAAACCCCTACGCCCGCGACTATCCCACGGACTTCATCCAGACGGGCATCTCCTCCATAGACGGCCTGAATCCTTTGGTGCGCGGGCAGAAGCTCCCTATCTTTTCCGCGTCCGGTTTGCCCCACTCCAGGATAGCCGCGCAGATAGCGCGGCAGGCGGGAGTTCTCGGCCGGCAGGAGGAGTTCGCCGTGGTCTTCGGAGCCATGGGCATAACCTTCGAGGAAGCCGATTACTTCATCGAGGACTTCAGGAACACCGCCGCCATCGAGCGCTCGGTGCTGTTTATCAATCTGGCCGACGACCCGGCTATCGAGCGCATCGCTACCCCGCGCATGGCGCTCACGGCCGCCGAGTACCTGGCCTACGAATTGAACATGCACGTGCTGGTGATCCTGACGGACATGACCTATTATTGCGAGGCGTTGCGCGAGATTTCGGCCGCGCGCAAGGAAGTGCCAGGCCGGCGGGGCTATCCCGGATATCTCTACACCGACTTGGCCACCATCTATGAGAGGGCCGGTCGTATCAAGGAGGCTAGCGGCTCCATCACCCAGATACCGGTATTGTCCATGCCCGATGACGACAAGACCCATCCCATTCCGGACCTCACCGGATATATCACGGAGGGGCAGATAATCCTCTCGCGGGAGCTGCATCGCCGGGGTATCTATCCGCCCATCGATGTTCTGCCCTCACTCTCGCGATTGAAGGAGAAGGGCATCGGGGAGGGGAAGACCCGGGAAGACCACTCGGCCCTCTCCAACCAGCTCTTCTCGGCTTACGCGCGGGGCAAGGAAGTGAAGGAGCTTCAGGTCATCCTGGGCGAGGCCGCCCTCACGCCTGAAGACCGACTCTACTCGAGTTTTACGGATGAGTTTGAAGACCGCTTCATCCGCCAGGGAGAGCACGAGGACCGCAGCATCGAGGAGACCCTGGGCATTGGTTGGGACCTCCTGAAGATCCTGCCCCGCTCGGAACTGAAGCGGGTCAAAGAGGAACAGATAGCCAGGTATATGGGAACAGAGGGAGGCCCGGCTTGAGCAGGCTGGCCGTCAACCCCAACCGCATGGAGCTTCTGAAATTGAAGCGGCGAGCGGCCGTGGCCGTGCGCGGGCACAAGCTGCTCAAGGACAAGATGGACGAACTGCTCAAGCAATTCCTGGGCCTGGTGCGCGAGAACCGCGAGCTGCGCGCCGAGATAGAGGCGGAGCTGGCGGAAGCTTACGGTATCTTCGCCATGGCTCGCAGCGAGATGACCGCGCAAGAGGTGGAGGAGGCCCTGGAGTACCCGGTGGCCAAGCTCAGGCTCACGGCGGAGAGGCGCAGCATCACGGGAGTGAAAGTCCCCGCGTTCAGACTTACGGCGGAGGGCGATTTCGACAGCTACGGGCTGGGACTCACCCCGGCTTCCTTCGACGATGCCATGCGCCGGTTCAACCGATTGGTGCCCCGCCTGGTACAGTTGGCGGAGGTGGAGACGGCGGTCATGGTGATGGCCATGGAGATCGAGAAGACACGGCGTCGCGTGAATGCCCTGGAGTACGTGCTCATCCCCTCCCTCCAGGAGACGATATCGTACATAACCATGAAGCTGGATGAGCTCGAGCGCTTCTACCGTACCCAGCTAATGAAGATAAAATCGATGCAGGAGGCGAGTTCAGGCGCCCTGTAGCGCCGGCCGGCGCCGGGCCGTGCCCCTCCCCGTCATTGTGCGCCCCTTCGAGCTCCCCTAAAATCAAGAATCGAACGTGCTAGAATACGATTGAAGACCCACTGGCGGGAGTAAATATGGCCGAAAGTCAGGGCGGTGCGCCCGAAGGGCGTGAGGAAGAGCTTAAGGCTCAGATAATGCGCGCCCTCATGCGCGAGCTTCCGGTCTTTTCCGCTCTCAACGGTGAACAGCAGAAGGAGCTGACCGCGCCGCTCCAGGATTTCGCGGAACTGGTAATGCCGCTCCTCAAGACGGGTAAAGATCCCGAATCGTCTATCCGCCAGTTGCTAGCCAGATTCCGCGGCGACCCCATCTACCGGGGAATCAGTTTTCCTGGTTTCGTCGACGCCATCTACACGATCACAGAGACCATCTGGGACTATATCCTGGAAGAGGAAGGGGAGGTGGATGCGGAGCGCATGACCCAACTGGCCAAGGCTCGCGATCGCGTGACCGCCAGTACCATCAAAGCGCTCAGCGAAGCTTACCTGCAGGCCCGCGACGAGATGGTGAACCGCCAGCTCGAGCAGTTGACAGGCCTGTTGAACGTGGGGCAGGCCATAGCCAGCACCACGGACTTGGATCGCGTTCTGAAAGAGATCCTCGAAGTATCGACCAACCTGGTGGAGGCGAGGACCGGGGCCGTCCTGCTGCTTGACGAGGACGGCAGCACGCTGCGAGTGGTCTCTCAGATCGGCCTCTCCAAGACATGGCTGAAGGGCCGCAAATTGGACCTCGAGAAGACGCTGCTGGCCAGGGCCCGGAAGACCGGCTCGCCCGTGACCGCAGCGGGCGCGGAACTCGAAGGGCTGGACCTCCCACAGCTGGCTTTTGGAGCCAAAGTGCGGACAGCCATCTCCCTTCCCATCAACGTAGGAGATAAGCTCATCGGCGGCATCGAGCTCTACGACAACCAGGTGAGGCAATTCGGGCTTCTGAAACTCGCCCTCATGAGGAACTTCGCGCCGCAAGCGGGAGTGGCCATCGAGAACGCCCGGTTGTACGAGGCGGAGAAACGGCGGCACAGGCAGGCCGTGACCATGAAGGAGCTGGCCGAGGATGTCTCCCGCGTCTTGAATCTGGGACAGGCCCTCCAGATCATTGCCCACAGATTGGCGGAGGCGGCGGGAGTGTCACGCTGCATGATCTTTTTTTACGAGGATATGACCGATAGCATCGAGTTCGCCCGCGGGTTCGGAGTGAGCCAGAGAGAGCTGCGCCTGCTACGCAACTACCGCTCCAGGCTGGATGGAGGGGACCCCGCCTTCCGGGGGGCTATCAGGGAGGCAACCACACATGTGGTCACGGACGCCACGGATAACGGAGAACTCCATCCGGAGAGCGTACACGCTTTCCGCTTCGTCTCCCTGCTGGCGGTGCCGCTCAAAGTCAAGAAGAAGGTAATAGGGTTGGCCATCCTGGACGACCCGGGTCAGGCACATGTCTTCAGGCAGGACGATCGGGATGTGGTGACGGCTCTGGCCGGCCAGGCCGCCAGCGCCATTGAGCAGGCGAGAGTGCGCGAACGCATCCGCCAGAAGGAGATAGCCCTGCACAGGGCCGAGGCGCGGGAGAGGCTCTTCCGGGAGAGGGAGAGGAGCGAGGCCATCATCGATGCCAGCCCGGATGCCATCTTCATGGTGGACCGGGAACATCTCATCAACCTCTTCAACCCGGCGTCATCGGACCTGACCGGGTGGCAGATGATTGAAGCCCTGGGCCGCAGCTGCCACGAAGTCCTTTTTCACAAGCCTTACGTGGAGGGAGTCTGCAGCAACGCGCTCTGCCCTATAGCCGCTTGCTTCCGGGGAGACCGGCAAGCCTACACGGAGTTCCTCTTGAAAAGGAAGGACAACTCCGAGGTCTGGGTAGGGGGCTCGCTCGCGCCCATCCGCAACCGCAAACGACAGATAGAACACGTCGTTTGCACTGTCCGGGACATCAGCGAGCAAAAGGAGTTGCAGAGCCTGGCCCTCATGCAGAAAGAGGTGGAGATCGCATCGAAGCTGCAGAGCACCCTCCTTCCCGAGGACAACCTGGAGCTGAAGCAGGTGCGGATAAGAGCGCGCCTCAAGCCGGCCAGGAGCATCGGCGGGGACTGGTACGATTACTGGGTGGACGGCGATAAGCTGAACATCGTGATGGGCGATGCCTCCGGCCACGGCCTGCCGGGAGCCATCCTGGGGACCATGGCCATGAGCATCATCCGGGCAGAAGCGAAGCGCTCCACCGACCTTCTTGAAGTGGTGCAGATGGCCAACGCAGCCCTCCTGAGCACCCACATGGAGGATATCTTCATCACCCTTTTCTTTGCCGAGCTGGATCTCAAGACCCTCAACCTGCGCTTCGTGAACTGCGGGCACCATCCGGCCCTCATCATCAGGGGCGGTATGCAAGCCGAATACCTGCGCACGGAGCACAAGTTCATCCTCGGTGGCATGCCCGAACCCGACCTGGCGGTGGAGGAATGCGCCTTCGATGTAGGAGACCGGCTCGTGCTCTACACCGACGGCATGGTGGAATGTCAGGATGAGAGGGGAAGGCCCTACGGCTTCGGGCGCCTTCTCCGCTACGCCAACGCGCAGGCCGCGCAGGCCCCGGACCTTTTCATCGAGGGTTTGTTCGAGCGCTTGAACGATTTCGCGGGGCTGGAGCTTAAGGATGATGTGACCGTACTGGTCTGCGATTTCAAGTAGATAGGAAGAAGAGCGCCGCCGGCACTGGCTAAGCGCCGTCCCTGCGCGGATATCCTTTGAGATACTCCCCCAGCCGGTCCATGCCTAGAGCGATGTTCTCCAGGCTCGTGGCGTAACTGAACCGCATGTAGCCCTCCGCTCCCGAGCCGAAATCAATGCCCGGTGCCACCGCCACGCCGGCCTTTTCCAGGAGCTCGCGCGCGAAGGCGAGCGAGTCATCCGTGAAGTGCCGCGCATTCGCCAGTACATAGAAGGCGCCATGCGGCTCTACCGCCACGCCCAATCCGATCTCCTTGATGCGCGGCAGGATGTACTTGCGGCGCTGGTTATAGATGGCCACCATCTCGTCCAGCTCCTTGCCGGCTTCCGTAAGGGCGGATACTCCGGCCCACTGCACGAAGGAGTTGGCGGAGATGAAAAGGTTCTGCTGGATCTTCTGGATGGGGCGCACGAAGGGCTCGGGGGCGATGAGGTAACCCAGCCGCCATCCGGTCATAGCATAGAGCTTGGAAAATCCATTGATGACGAAGGCATGGTCCGTGAATTCCAGGATGGAATGTTCTTTTTCTTCATAGACCAGGCCGTGGTAAATCTCGTCGCTCACCACGCAGAGCCGGGGAGAAGCCATGCCGGCGATCTCCTCCATCACCCGCTTATCCAGCAGGTTGCCGGTGGGGTTCGACGGCGAGTTGATGAGGATGGCTTTGCTGCGAGCCGATATCGACCGCCTGATCGCCTCGGGACGGTACTGGAAGCCGTCCCCCTCGAATACCGGTACCTCCTGGGGAACGCCGTCCACGAACTCGATTATGTTCGTATAGCACGCGTACCCCGGATTGGAGGTGATGACCCCGTCTCCCGAGTCCAGCAGCGCGGCGAATATCATCAGTAAGGCTGGTGAAGTGCCGCTGGTGATCACTACTCTCTCGGGGCCCACTTCTACGCCGTATTTCTGGTGGTAGTGAGCGCTGACGGCCTCGCGCAACTCCCGGATGCCCAGGCTGTGCGTGTAGTGGGTATGGCCCGCCGCGAGCGCCCGCATCGCCGCTTCCTTGATACACGCGGGCGTGTCGAAATCCGGCTCTCCGACCTCCATGTGGATGATGTGGCGGCCGGCGCGCTCGGCGCAGAAGGCTTCCTCCATTATCTCCATGACTATGAAGGGGGGTATCTGTTCGGACCTGCGTGAGATCATTTCAGCGCTCCTCAACCCGGATAAAGTAGAAACATTATAGCAGAAGAGCGAGTTGGCAAAAGGGTCAGAGTCTTCTGTCAACCCGGAGGGCAGTGGAAGCGTTTTTCTTGCTTCCCGCTGCCGAGGATTATGGTAGGATATTGCCATGGATTGGGAACCGGTTGTTCGGAAGATAAAGGCGGATCTAGACGCCAGGAACGCTGCACGCGAGGAGGCCCTTAAGATCTGTCGCCAGGTGATACGCACATCCTCCAACGCCATCCGCGCTGTGCACCGCAACGAATGAGATAAGGCACGCGCACTGATAGAGGAGGCCGGCGCTTACGTGAGGGAGGCGCGCGCTCTTACCGAGCATGCACACCCTGAACTATACGCGGCGGGCTTCGTACATGATTCCCAGAAGGAATATGCGGAAGCGGTGGTGACTTTCGCCCTCATCCAGAGCGAGCCCATACCGGACCCGGACAAACTGGGCGTGGAGTACCCCGCTTTCTTGAACGGCGTGGGCGAGGCGGTCGGTGAGTTACGCCGGCATATCCTGGACATCATTCGAGAGGACCAAGTAGCCCGGAGCGACGAGCTACTCAACGCCATGGACGATATCTACTACCTGCTGGTCTCCTTCGACTATCCGGATGCCCTGACCGGAGGACTGCGCCGGACCACTGATGCCGCCCGAGCCATCATGGAGAGGACGCGCGGAGACCTTACTACGGCGCTTCGCCAGAAGAAGTTGAAGCAGGCCATCTCCGACCTGGAGGAGAAGATAGCCGGTTTGGCGTCGCCCACGCTGCCCCTCTAAGACCGTCTGCCAGATCAGTAACTCCAACGCCGTGTGCCGGCGAGCGGGACGGATGCGCGGAGGATGCTGTGGAATTTACCAAGAGAGAACTCGATCTGCTCTACGAAGCTCTGCAGAACTGGCTCAACGATCTCACACGGCATGAGAGCGTTCTGACTTTTGAGCTGTACGCACTGGCAACGAGGCCAAGAAACGCCCGCGGGCAGATGCGAGGATCGGCCTGAATCTCAGGATTGCTTGGCGGCGCCGTCCACGTAGATGGAGTTGGCCAGGTGCCAGCCTATGGTCCGTTTCTTTCCCCGCGGACGGACGGTAATTCCTACGGGTCCCTGGAAGGGGTCTTTTTCGACCATGTGCACCTTCACGCCCGGCTTGATTCCAAGTGAAGCCATAAACTGGAGCAATTCCGGCTCGTCGTCGCGCACGTGCATGATCACCGCTTCCTCTCCCGGCTCCAATTCATAGAGGGTGCGCTCGGTTACGAAAACGGGGAGTGTCTTCGAGGGAATGGGATAGCCGTGCGGGCACTCCGTAGGCTTGTGCAAGGCTACATAGAGGCGCCTCTCCACCTCGTCCGAGACGTTATGCTCGAAGAGCACGGCTTCCTGATGAGCCTCGTGCCACTGGAATCCGAGCATGTCCGTGAGAAAACGTTCCACGATGCGATGCCGCCTGATGGCTTTGAGAGCCGCTTCGTTGCCTGCATCCGTCAAGGTGATGCCGTGGTAAGGGGTGTAATTGATAAGGCCCCGTTTCGCCAGCCGTTTGAGCATCTCCGTCACGGATGAAGGAGCTATCTTCAATGCCTCGGCGAGCGAGGAAGTGGCGACGGGGCTGCGTTCCTGCTGAAGCTTGAAGATTTGTTTTACGTACTCCCAAACTTGTTCCGATAGCGGGATCTGTTCCGGCATAACGGCCTTCGTCCCCCATTCAGCAGCTGGTCAAATCGTTTGCTGTGTCTCAGGAGATTATAATTTCAAAGGCCCTAAAAATCAATTTTCACTACGTGGAAATATGAAAGATTATTTCCGGGATATTTCCCGGCGGCGAATCGCTCCTAAGAATCGCTCGCCCTTCCCTCCCGGCCCAGAAATTCGGGATTGCAATTTGTGCAAAGCTAAATTACAATTTCGGCACTCGTAAAATTTAGTTTTGGCTGCGGTGAATCAAGAGGCCGGCATTTCATCGGGGGCTCATACAGCGGCCGGGAGGAAACCAGGGATCATCCTGGGTGTACTCAAGATCAATCGAGAACGGAGTACGCGCTCCCTGATATTCATATCGCGTAGCCAAACGAAATATACGCAACCGTCACAAGATGTAGAAACAGCGGCACCAGAAAATGGTAGCTCTAAGTAAGGGGGGAATGTGTGAACACCTGGCCATATATAACCGGCCTCATAGGGATTCTGGGACTGGGCGCGGCGGGCTTCTATGCGTGGCTGGTCATGCGGGAAGACCCCGGCGACGAGACCATGCAGCGGCTTTCCAAAGCCATCCAGGAAGGCGCTATGACTTTCCTGAAGCGCGAGTACGGAACGGCTATCTGGTTTCTCATCCTGGTGGCCCTGGCGATATTCTTCTTCATCAAGGACTACGGGCATTATGCGGCTTTTGCTTATCTCTTCGGGGTCGTCTGCTCCGGCTCCGTCGGTCTAATAGGCATGTCGGTTTCCACCCGCGCCAATTGCCGCACCACCCAGGCAGCCAAGAGCGGTATCGGGCATGCCCTTAAGATCGCCTTCCGGGGCGGTTCGGTTACCGGCCTGGCCGTGGTGGGTGTGGGTCTATTCGGCGTATCCCTGGTCTATCTGATTCTGGCGGTCTGGTGGAAGCCCGCTGCGCTCTTCGCCAACGGCAAGAACTTCGTGCCCGATGTGATAGCCGCCTTCGGGCTGGGAGCCAGTTCCATCGCTCTATTCGCCAGGGTAGGCGGGGGCATTTTCACCAAAGCCGCTGATGTGGGAGCCGACCTGGTGGGCAAGATCGAGGCGGGCATCCCCGAGGACGACCCGCGCAATCCAGCCGTCATCGCGGACAACGTGGGCGACAACGTGGGCGATGTGGCCGGGATGGGCGCCGATCTCTACGAATCTTATGTGGGTTCCATCGTGGCCCCCGTAGCCCTGGGGGCTATCCTCTTCACTCAGAAATACATCGGCGTATCCGGCTACGAGTGGAAGGGCATGGTGCTGCCCCTGCTGATTGCGGCCGTGGGCATCCTCTGCTCCATTGCGGCAAGCTTCCTGGTTCGCGAGACCAAGGGCGGGAAGCCGGGAAGGTCGTTATCCCTGGGGACCTATGGCTCCGCTATTCTCACCACCATCGCTTCCTATTTCCTTATAACGCAATTTCTGAAGGGCGTCCCCGGCGTTACGCATGCAGTCGGATTTTTCATCAGTATCGTGGCGGGATTGGCTTCAGGTATGTTGATCGGGCAGATCTCCGAGATATATACCTCGGAATCCTTCCGCATAGTTAAGAATCTCGCGGAAGCCAGCCAGACCGGCCCGGCGACCACCGTGTTGGCCGGCATCAGTA
>JAHEXQ010000026.1 GCA_023252035.1 Actinomycetes bacterium | reverse complement strand
CCGAGATGGGTCAGCTCAGCTCATCGCTCAACCAGTTGGAGGCGGGACGCGACCAGCTGGCGGAGCTGGAACGGCAGGCGGCGGCGGAGGTGGACCGTATCAACCGGCAGGTAGCGCAGAGAAAGCAGTTGCTGGCGGCGGCCCCGGACGCGCAGTCGCTGCAGCAGCAGGTGGGGGATGTGCGTAAGCGCGTGGATGAGATCAACTCCGGTCAGCCGGCGCCCTCGGACCTGCGACCGGGCAGGACCCTCCTCATGAAGGCCACGGCGTACTCGCCCCAGGAACCGGGCCTGGACGGCCACACCGCCTCGGGCATACAGGCCCGTCACGGTGTTGCGGCCGTGGACCCCACGGTCATTCCACTAGGGACGCGGTTGATGGTGGAAGGGTATGGCGAGGCCATAGCCGGCGACACCGGCTCAGCCATCAAGGGTATGCGCATAGACCTCTGCTTCGACACCCTGGCCGAATGCGAGGCTTACGGCGTTCGGATGGTGCGCGTCACTGTGCTCGAGTAAGGTCGCGGTATTTCGCCCGCAGACCCCAGACGACCTTGAGGCCCTCCCAGAAGATGTTGGAATCCATCTTGGACTCCCCCCCAACGCGGTCGGTGAAAATGATGGGCACTTCGACCACCTTGAAGCCCAGGGCCTCCGCCACATAGGTCATCTCGATCTGGAAAGCGTATCCCCGGGCGTCCACCCGGTCCAGGTCTATCGCTTCCAGCGCCCGGCGCGAGTAGCAGCGGAATCCCGCGGTGGTATCCACCGTCTTCGTCCGCGCCACCAGCTTGGTGTAGAGGTTTCCTCCCCTGCTTATCATCCAGCGGAAGGTGCTCCAGTTCTCGCACCCGCCGCCCTTAACGTAGCGGGAGCCTATAGCTACATCCGACTGGCGCGCGGCCTCGACCAACCTGGGGAGGTCGTCGGGATTGTGGGAGAAGTCCGCGTCGATCTCGCAGCAGTACTGCGCGCCGCGCGCCAGCGCGTAGCGAAAACCCGCGATGTAAGCCGTCCCCAGGCCCAGCTTTCCCTCGCGATGCATCACCTGGATACGGTCATCCGCAGCGGCCATAGCGTCCGCTATCTCGCCCGTGCCGTCCGGGGAGCCGTCATCGACTATAAGGAGGGAAAGGGGCAGGGGCTGTCCGAGCACGAGTTCGGCCATGCGCTCTATGTTGCCGCGCTCGTTGTAGGTGGGGATCACCACCACGATCTCGTTCATAGATTTCATGGCCATGATTATACAGGATGAGGTCAAACGGATTGCAGACCACGCAGCAAGAGGGTCAGACCCTCTTGCTGCATTGCTAGCCGGCGCCGCTGGATTCCCCGAGAGGGCTTGACATTATTTGGGAGTCTCGTAAGGGTGAGTCGTTCATGCCACCGTAGTGGCACCAGCAGAGCATGAGGATAGGTTCTCAGCGCACCACCGCGATGATCCACAACATATGGTATGTTGAGTGCTATTTTCGGAGCAGACCCTCTTGAAAAGGCGAATCGGGCTACCGCGCTGCAAGCGCATGGCTAAAGGCGGCCCCCGCGGCTGCGGCCGTCTCCGCGCCCGGACCAGCCGTAGCGGCCCAGCAAGGGCACAAAGGCGCAACTGCCCAACTCGCGGGTGGGGAATTCGTCGCCCCGGCGTTGGGCCAGAACCAACATCTGCATGCCGCTGCCGCCCACCGGGATGACCAACCGTCCAACCTCCGCCAGTTGCTCTAGGAGGGGCCTGGGGATATCCGGCGCGCCGGCTGTGACGATGATGCCGTCGTAGGGCGCCCCCTCCGGATAACCCTGGCTGCCGTCGCCTTCTATCACCTCGACGTTCCCGTAACCCAGCCAGCGCAGGCGCTCCCGGGCCTGTGCGGCGAGCTCGCGGCTACGCTCGATGCTGAAGATCCTATCCGCCAGGAGCGAGAGGATGGCCGCCTGGTAACCAGAACCGGTCCCCACCTCGAGGATCTTCTCCTGACCCGTCAGGGTCAGCAGCTCCGTCATCCAGGCCACCATGAAGGGCTGGCTGATGGTCTGGCCGCCCCCGATGGGCAGAGGGCCATCCGCATAAGCTTGGTCCACGTATTCACGGGGGACGAAGACATGGCGCGGGACGTTTCCCATGGCCTCGAGGAGCCGTGTGTCCCGGATGCCGCGCGATTTCAGTTGATGGCGCACCATCATCTCGCGCTCCCGCGCGAAGTCATCCCGGCGGTATCCGGGTATGGATCCAGCAGAAGTCATAGAGCTGAACCTGGCGTTCCTCCGGGGTTTCACGCCGGAGCGCGTTCCCCTATTCGCGGTACTTGGTTATCCTGATGCGGGTTCCCGTGGCCGGGTCGGAGTCGCAGAAGAACTCGTCCACCAAGCTCTTGATGAGAGGTATCCCGTAGCCCTTCTCCACCAGCCCGTTCTCCCGCAGCCTTCCCACGCAGGCCGCATCGAATCCCGGGCCATTGTCCTGCACCTCCACCTGGATGAAATCATCGCCGGTGATGTAGCGCACTACCACCGGGCTCAGCCCCCCCTTGTTGCTGGTGTGGATGATGGCGTTGGTGCAGAGTTCGGAGATGGCGATTTTCAGGTCGTCGATGGCTTCCTCCCTGAAGTCTTGCATCCGGGCAAGAGAACTCGCGATGAGCCTGACGACGCCGACATAACGAGGCTTTGCCGGAATCTCTAACTCGATTACAGTCCCTTCCTTTTCGCTCGCCTCGATCATCCCGATTCCTTTTGTAGATCCTCCTTGGAAGAGAAGATCGGAAACACTTTTGTCAGGCCGGTAATTCGAAAGATACGCAATATTTTCTCTTGATTGCATATCAGGCTGAGGCTCCCATTATGCGGCTTCACCCTCTTCAATCCACCCACTAGAACTCCCAATCCCGTGCTGTCGAGAAAATCGACCATCTCCAGATCGACGACGATATCGTACTCGCCTTTGTCAACCTGGCTTATTATCTGCTCCCTGAGCTGCGGGGCCGTATAAACGTCCACTTCTCCAGAGAGCCTGAGGATCACATAGTTGCCGACCTTTTCGGCCTTGATGTCCAGCGGCTCCCCTTTTCCCTTGTTGTTGTCGTCCATCCTCTCTCTCCGTTAAACCGCCCTAAGGATTCCTGCCTCTAACCCTAGGATTCCCGCTTAGATCATCTTTTAGTCCTGCCTTTTTTCCCGAGGCGAAGAAATTATAAAATATGCTTCCGGGCGGGGCGTCTACGCCTGTTTGCCGGGCCGCTTGACCATCGTCCCGCAATGCGGGCATTTGACCTCTTTCTCCTCGGGCTCCATCGCTACCCGGTTCGCGCACTTCGGACAGAGTACTCTCAGGATCTCGTGACCCACTTTCTCGTGACCGTGGGGGCCTGGTGCCATTTGACCGCTCGCCTCCTCCCCACCCGCGAGGGGTGTTCCATAGATGGACTTGCTTAGCTGCGTATTAGTCCTAGTCGTCACCCGCCCTGCTTTTCTAAAATAAAAGTACCCCGTTGGGACCTGTTGAAACCTGGGCGTGTGGATAATTCGGCATCCCTCCCGGAAAAAACGAGTTTCCGAAAAACCCGATTCTCCAGCCGTCTCCTTTAATCCTGCCGGATTTCCGCCTGTCCAGCCAGCGGAGAGGCCGGGTTTGACAGGTAAACAGTTGTTTACTAAAATCGAGGAAAGCTCCGCGAGGCAACGGAAAGGAGGCGGCCGGATTGGACGGGGAACTGACCGAACGGCAGAGTCAGGTGCTGGCCTTCATCCTTCGCTCCGTGGAGCGCCGCGGATACCCTCCCAGCGTGCGTGAGATCTGCGAGGAGTTGGGCACTTCCTCCACCCGGGGAGCCCAGAGGCACCTCGAGGCCCTGGAACGGAAGGGATATATCACGCGAGATCCGGGAGCCCGGGCCATCCGCGCGGAAGGGCCGCGTCGCCAGGGCAGTATCTATCTCCCCCTGCTGGGCCGGGTGCCCGCTGGCCCCCTGAACTACGCGGCGGAGGAGGTGGAGGAGTGGGTCCCGGTTCCCCCGGGCCTGGGAGGGCCTGGTGCCGCTTTCATGCTGCGGGTCAAGGGAGACAGCATGACCGGCGACCATATCCAGGACGGCGACCTGCTGGTGGTGAACCCGGCCACCTCACCGCGGGAGGGGGACATCGTGGTGGCCGTGGTGGACGGGGAGGCCACGGTGAAGCACCTTCACCTGGCCGGGCAAGATGGCGAGGTGGAACTGCGCCCCTCCAATCCCGACTATGACCCCATCCGCGTTAGGGCTGAAGACGTCCACATCATGGGAAGAGTGGCGGGCCTGCTCCGCACCCTGGGTGCGGGTTCCTGAGGGCCGGTTTTTGGGGCCGCTCCTGACCGATCGATTTTCGTTAGGGTGATAGGATGATCGCCGAGATAGGAGAGCCGGTTGATGTGTCTGTGGTCTTCCGGCGGGGAAAGATACGGCCGGTGGCCTTCGAGTGGAGGAACCGCAACTACCGCGTCTCCCGGATTACCGGGACCCACCGGGAGATGCGCGGTCAGTTTCTGAGCCTGCACTATCTGGTGATGGCGGGCGGCTCCGACGTATATGAGCTCAGCCTCACTACCGATGGCATGGTCTGGAAACTGAACAAGATCCACTGGGCGGAGGGCGAGCAGGAACCGGGAAGCCGGCCGGGAACGGCCGGCTTCCCGGTCGGCCGGGGGCACGAGGGCCGCCGCGGCACAGGGGGCGGCACGGAGGGTCGCAGGCCATGAGCAACTACGCCAGGCACGGCCTGATGCAGGCGGCGGATCTGAAGCCGGGCACCCCCGAGAGGCCGGGGGAGCGCTGCGTGGTCCACCTGGACATGGATGCCTACTTCGCCTCCGTGGAGCAGAGGGACATCCCCATGTACCGGGGCAAGCCCCTTATCGTCTGCCACACCGCCAGCGACTTCCGCTCTCACGGAATCGTGGCCACCTGCTCCTACGAGGCCCGCCGCTGGGGGGTGAAGACGGGCATGTCCGTCTGGGAGGCCCGTTCCCGCTGTCCCCACGGCGTCTATGTCCATGCCAACATCTCCAAGTACCTCTACAACACCCGGCGCATTGTGGATATCTGCCGCTCCTATACCCCCCTCACCGACGTCTTTTCCATAGACGAGGTCTTTCTGGACGTCACCACTCCTGCGCTGGAGAGCGGCGGGCGCGAGGGCCAATGGGAGGCCGCCCTGGATATCGGCTCCCGCCTGAAGGGCGATATCCGGCGCCAACTGGGCCTCAGCACCTCGGTGGGCGTCGGCCCCAACCGGCTGGTGGCCAAGATGGCGGGGGAGTTCGAGAAGCCGGACGGGCTCACCCTGGTCACCCCCGATCAGCTCCCGGAGATACTGGCCCCCCTGCCGGTGGACAAGATCGTGGGGATAGGGCGCCGCATGAAGCGGAACTTCGACGCCATGGGGGTGCAGACCATCGGGGAGCTGGCGGGGACCCCCCGCGGCATACTGCAGCGCCGCTTCGGCGTGGTGGGGACCCTGCTGCACCAGGCGTCTCTCGGCGTCGATCAGGGGAGAGTGGGCTACTGCGACGAAGAGGATACCGTCAAGTCCTTCGGCCACAGCCTGGCCATGTCCGGCACCACGGACCTGGACCTGCTCCGCAACATCATCCTGGGGCTCTCCGAGGCCGTCACCCGGCGCATGCGGCGCGACGGGTACCTGGGCCGTACCGTGAACCTGAGGCTACGGATAGGCTACGCCATGGGCTACTCCCGCGCGGAAACCATGGAGGACTACACCGACCTTCCCTCCCGCATCCACCGCGCCGCCTGCCGGCTCCTGGAGCGGGAGGCTTCCCTGGGCGTCTGGCCGGAGAAGATCACCTGTGTGGGCGTCTCCGTCAGCAGCCTGAAGCCCAGCCGGGAGCGGCAGCTCTCCCTGCAGGACTGGCGGGATCCCCGCGAGATGCGCATCACCGAGGTCCAGGACCGCCTTAAGGATAAGTACGGGGACGGCGTCATCATGCGGGCGTCTCTCAAAGAGAAGTTCGCCCTCTCCGGCATGAACCTCATCCGCTAAAATTCACCAAAAGGGTCAGGCACTTTTGGTGAATTTGTGTATCATTTATCCTGTGGAGCCGGCCAGGCAACTCGAGGGTGTTGGGAATGGAAGAGGTAACCCTTCAGGGCAGGAAATTCATCATCCGGGACATCGAGGAAACCGACCTCGGCAAGGCACCGCTCTTTCTCGAGTTCATCGGCTCCCTCATCGATGACCCCCGGGCGATGATACTGCTCAAAGACAAGCCCGATCTCGAGCAGGAAAAAGGATTCGTCAGCGGCATACTCTGGGGGGTTCAGCAGAGGAAGTTCCTGATCGTGCTGGCCGAGAGTCGCGAGCGTCTTGTAGGCATGGCGAACATCCAGGTCCAGCCGGGAAGGCATGACCACGTAGCCGAGTTGGGGATTGCCATCGCGGGCGAGGAAAACCGGGGGATCGGCCTGGGGTCCCTTCTCATAGAAAAGCTGATCGCGCGCGCCGGTGCAGAACTGGAGCCGCGGCCCCGCATGCTCCGCCTGAGGGCTTTCGGGGGAAACGAGAGGGCCCTGGGGATATACACGAAACACGGCTTCGAGGAAGTTGCCCGGATACCTGAGCAACTTGAGTTCCGTGGCAAATATCACGACGAAGTCATAATGCTCCTGCGCCTGCAAGCCTGAGTTCACCAAAAGTGCCTGACACTTTTGGTGAATTTAACGGTGGTTAAGGCGGTAGTCCACCATCAGGTAGAAGGCGGCGAGGCCGCGGTAGGGTGCCAGCGGCATCATGGCCTCGCGCACTTGCGGCGTGGTCATGCGCTCGCCGTTCCCCATGTAAAACCCGATGAGCTTCTGCAAGCCCAGGTCTTCGGCCGGCACCACGTCCGCCCGCCCCAACCCGCGAATGAGCAGGTAGTCGGCCGCCCAGGGCCCCAGGCCCCGGATGGCCATGCAGAAGTTGCGGGCATCCTCGTCGCTCATGCTCTTCATCTCGTCCAACTCGAGGGAGCCCTCGACGATTCTCTGCGAGAGCCCGATGATATATTCAGCCTTGCGCCCAGACAGCCCGCAATCCTTCAGGTCCTTGATGGACAGAGCCGCCAAGGCCTCGGGCGAGGGGAAAGCCCAGAGGCCGTCCACCGGCTCCCCGTAGCGCTCGATCATGCGCTGACGGATGCTGTAAGCCGCCGCCAGGGATATCTGCTGTTCGGTGATGGCTGTAACGGCCATAACGAATAGCGATGCGGTACGCATCGCTTTCAATCCATAGAGCGATTTAGCGATAGGGCCGACGACCGGGCGCTCTCGCACGAGCCGGTAGAAGCGTCGCAAGTCGAGGTCTGTGTGCATTATCCATTCGGCGGTCTCGCGCATCTTCGCCGGCGGTTGCGCCGGCTGGAAGGTCGCCTCCAGCCGCAGCGGCTTGCGACTCGCCTCGCGCACTTGCATCAGGCACGGTTTGCCGCCCACCCTTACGGCTGCCCGGTAAAGATCCGGCTCCTCCCGCGTCTCTGTGCCGAATCCCGCGATGGCGCGCAGCGAAAGAGCCAGATCGTAAGGCCCCTTGGGTTCCAGGATAATGCTCTTCGTCATGTCTCCTCCCTCCAGTCGGACCGGCTTTCTATTATAGGTTTCCGCCGTTTCCCAAGTCCTATGATACCCGCACTGATTTAACATCCAATTTACGCTCCCGAAATAATCCCGAAACGGTTCGGAAACGGTTCGGAAACCATGCGGATATAACCTCTTAACAACTCTTAGCAGCGGAATTGTAAAATCGCGTAACCAGCCGGCGCGCAAGCTAAAAAAGAAGGAGGCGGATGGAATGGGCGCAATAAACCAGGGAGACACTGCCTGGATCCTGATCTCGACCGCACTGGTACTGATGATGACCCCGGCCCTGGCGTTCTTCTACGGCGGGATGGTCCGCCGGAAGAACATCCTGTCCACGCTCAATCTAAGTTTCGTTCTGATGGCCGTTATCGGTGTCCAGTGGGTGCTTTTCGGCTATACCCTGGCCTTCGGCCAGAACCTGGGAGGCTTGCTGGGCGGCCTCAAGTACCTCGGGCTCTCTGGGGTGGGAAGCATACCTAACGCCGACTACGCTGCGACCATCCCGCATCTCGCCTACGCCGGCTACCAGATGATGTTCGCCATCATCACCCCGGCGCTCATCACCGGCTGCTTCGTGGAGCGGATAAAATTCAAGACCTTCCTGGTGTTCAGCCTTATCTGGGCTACCATCGTCTATGACCCGATAGCTCATTGGGTCTGGGGAGTCGGCGGGTTCCTGCGCAAGTGGGGCGCTCTGGATTTCGCCGGGGGCACCGTGGTGCACGTCGCGGCGGGCTTCGCCGCACTAGCGGTCGCCATGGTCATCGGACAGCGCAAGGGATACGGGCGGGCTCCTATGGAACCCTACTGCATACCTTACACGGTACTGGGCGCCGGATTGCTCTGGTTCGGCTGGTGCGGCTTCAACGGAGGGAGTGCCCTGGCCGCCAACGGGCTGGCCGTGAACGCCGTGATGACCACTAATACGGCAGCAGCAGCAGCGTGCCTGGTCTGGATGTTCCTGAGCTGGAGCATGGAGAATAAACCCGGCGTCCTGGGAATAGCCACTGGCGCTGTGGTCGGCCTGGTGGCCATCACTCCCGCCGCGGGATATGTGACTCCCCTCGCAGCCATAGCCATTGGCGGCATAGCTTCCGCGGTCAGCTTCTTCATGATCCGCTGGCGGCAGAACTCGCGCCTGGACGAGTCGCTCGACGTCTTTGCCTGCCACGGTATGGGCGGATTGACGGGGGCTATACTGACCGGCTTCTTCGCCACCAAGGCGGTGAATGAAGCAGGGGCCAACGGGCTCTTCTACGGCAATCCCAAGCAGTTGGGTATCCAGGTCGCGGCAGTCGCTATCGTCGCGGCCATCTCTTTCGTGGTCACCTTCATCCTGGCGAAGGTCCTCGATTGGACCATGGGCCTGCGGGTAAACGAGATGGAGGAAGAGGTCGGCCTGGACATCAGCGAACACGGCGAAGGCGTCTTCGCCTGATGGACGCCGGATACTGAAACAGGAGGTTACCATGACCAAGAAGATAGAAGCGATAATCCGGGAAGAGAAGCTGGATGACGTTAAAGCGGCCCTAAGGGATATCGGTATCGTGGGACTGAATATCTTCGAGATCCGGGGCCACGGCAGGCAGGGCGGCATCGAACTGGCTGGCCGCGCCGGCACCTACCAGGTGGACATGCTGCCCAAGATCCAGTTGAACATCGTTCTGAGCGATCACAACGTGGAGAAGACCGTAAACGCCATCAGCAGGGCCGCCCAGACCGGCGGGCCCGGCGACGGCTTGATATTCATTTACCCGGTTGAGGATGTTGTCCGCATACGGACAGGCGAACGCGGCAGCCGGGCGCTGCATTACGAGGGGGATATAGATAGCAAACGCCTGCCCGGGTGAGGCCGGTCCGCTTTCGATCATCGGCGGCACGCCCGGGAGTCTTTGCAGGGTGAGGGTAAAAAATGGTGGGCGCTAGGGGATTTGAACCCATGACCTCTGCCGTGTGAAGGCAGCGCTCTCCCGCTGAGCTAAGCGCCCACTGACTTATAGATGATAGCAAAAGGAAGGGGCGTTTTGAACTGCGATGCAGCAAAAGGGCCACCTTTGCTGCAGACTACTACAATCCGGGGTCAGTCGCCCATGCCACGGTAGTGGCACCATAAGAGCATGAAAATAGGTTCAGTGCGCCACCGCGATGAACTGCAATATTATGGTATGCTGAATGTCATTTTCGGAGCAGGCCCCAAGTTGTAGTTGTCAACTACAACTTGGGAGGCTGGATTGTAGTTAGAGAAACTTGTAGCCCACGCCGGTTACGGTTCTTATGAATTCGGGGTGAGCCGCGTCTTCCTCTATCTTCTTGCGCAGCCGCGCGACGTGCGTGTCTATGGAGCGGGAGAACCCCGGGTCGTCGTATCCCCACAGAGCTTTCACGATGTCCTTGCGCGAGAAGACCGTGCCCTGGTTGTTGGCGAGTAGCCAGAGCAGGTCGAACTCGGTCTGGGTGAGGTCCACCGGGTTACCCTTCAGAAGGACCTCGCGCCGTTTTCTGTCCACTACCAGGTCATCGACGACGATGGGCTCGTCGCCGTTGTTGTTGCGCAGGGCCATCTCGGAGCGGCGCAGCGCCGCTTTCACCCTGGCTATCAGCTCCGCGCTTTTGAAGGGCTTGGTGATATAATCATCGCCGCCGATAGCCAGGCCGCTTACCAGGTCCACGAGGTCGTCCTTGGCCGTGAGGAAGAGGATGGGCGAGGCGATTTCGCCGCGGATCTTCTTGCAGACTGCGAACCCGTCCTGCTTGGGCATGATAATGTCGAGGATGAGCAGGTCCGGGTTTTCCTCCAGGGTCATATTCACGGCTTCCTCGCCGTTGACAGCGCTTACCACGCGCAGCCCCTCGGCCTCGAGCAGCTCGGTTATGAGCCTCCTGATGTGAGGATCGTCATCGGCGATAAGTACGGTTTTCATCTCTCCGTTAGGTTCCTCTTTTCTCCGCTCCTCTTAAGGTATTTTCGGTCCAAACCCATATCTCCTTTATCAGACGAAGCGGGCGAAAAACCAAATGCGCGCAACGGCCGCTGCCTGCTCGAGCAAACCTCAATCCCGTTTCAGGCTGGGGGCACGCGCCGACAGCCTGGAGCGGGGAACCTCGATGGTTATCCCGGTTTCGGCCAAAGCCTGCCGGATGGCCTCGTAGTGGTGGTAACCGCTCAGGTGCAGTACGGTGTCGCCCAGCTCGCCGTCCATCTCCATGGAAGCCACACAGGGGAAGCTATGCCAGTACTTGGCCACCGGCTCGATTACGGATGCGTCGGCCTTCGTACCTTTCAGATTGAAAGCCACATAATAGGTGTTGCCGCAGGGTGCGCTGCGCAGCACCCGGTCATCCCGGATGATGCCGTCCTTCACGGTCACCTCCAGCCGGGGGAAACCGACCCGAAAGTATTCTATGAAACGGTCGATGGCGGGGTGGTGGCCCGGCTGCAGCGAACAGAAGGGCTTGGGGGCCGCCCATCCCAGGCCCGGTTCTCGGCAGCGTTTGCCCACCGTATCCCGGGCCCAGCGGCTTATCCACGCGGGATGCTCGCAGGGAGCGATGATGGCCTCGGAGCCGGCTTCCGCCGCCAGGGCCGGCAGTGCCAGGAGCAATTCCTCGTGGATGTTCACGGCGAGGGTGATGTCGTGCGGCGCCAGGCGCTCGCCCAGGTAATCCTGCGGGCAGTCGATGTAGTAGGGTAGGACAGCGGGCAATTCGAGGACGTCCACGATGTTCGGGCTGAAATCGATGCCGTAGGTGTCGCGGCAGTGGTCGCAAAGCGCCCCGCAGCCGCGGCAGTAGTTCTCCTCGTTCACGAGGTGGCGCAAGAGTCTCCGCGCGAAGGTGTCGTCGAAGCTGACGGAGAAATCCGGCCTGTAGCGGGGGATCTCCCCGCCGCAGTAGATGAAGAGCAGGCGCATTTAAGTGCCCCATCCCATAAATACGATGGCATTCGAACGCCTATCCATCCACGCCGGCTGTGTTCCGCTCCCTCGACGTACTAAGAGTACGCCTTCGGTCACGTGCCTTGCCGGCGCGGCGCCTAGACGCTTTCGGCGCTTCACCGTACTCATGGGACGGGACACTACGTTCTCGGTGCGTCACCGAATTTATGGGAAGGGACACTAGGCCGTCGCCTCCCGTGCCCGCTTGCCGGGAGCGCTCTCCGCCGCGAGCCCCAGGTCCACCGGCAACGGGCCTCGCCAGTGAATGTAGCGGCCATCGAAGCCGGTGGAGTAGGCCAGGATCCGGACGCCGCGGCTGCGTGCCTTCCGCACCGCCCGTCCGAGGGCGGGATCCAGGCCGTCATTGGTCGTGAAGACGCTCACATCGGGCCTCTGGATGATGACCACGAGGAAACAGTCGTACTTCTTCTGGAGAGCGCTCAGCTCTTCCATGTGCCGGGCGCCGCGCCGGGTGGGGGCATCCGGAAATAGAGCGACTCCGCCGTCCTTGAGCGTGCAGCCCTTCACCTCCACCAGGCAGGGTTTGCCCTCCATCTCCAGGTAGAAGTCGAAGCGGCTTTGCGGTATCCTGAACTCGGGCTGGATGACCTCGGGCCGCCCGAATTCGGCGGTCAGGGCTTTGTCGAGGGCGTGCCGGAAAATAAGGTTGGGGAGCCGGCAACCAACCGTGACCCAGGTGTCGCGGTGCCGCATGGCCAGAAGATCGGTATGGGTGACGCAGAGCTGCTTGCGCTGAACCGGTTTGATGAGCACCGGGGTGCCGGAAATTGCCAGGTCCGGCATGCGGCCTGGGTAGCAGAGGTAGGAGCGCACGAGCTGACCTTCCACCTCCACCTCGGCGGTGAAGCGGTTGGGCCGGGCTATGAAAGTTCCTTCAACGAGATCGTTTCCCAGGTCCAGCAATCAGACTTCCATCAATAGAAGCAGAGGGGCGACGGGCACCCCCCCGCGTATTCCGCCTCGGCCACGGTGTACTCCGGCTTCTCCAGTATCCTGGCCATGCTGTCGGTTCCCAGGGAAAGGACCTGTTCCGGCTTGGCGCCGTAGCGATAGACGGTTATGCCTTTGCATCCCAGTTTATAGGCGAGGCGGTAGGCGGCGTCAACGTCTTCTATCGATGCGTTGCTGGGGAAGTTGATGGTCTTGGAGACCGCGTTGTCGGAGTGCCTCTGGAAAACCGCTTGCATGCGCACGTGCCATTCCGGCGTTATGTCGAAGGCGGTCACGAAGACCCGGCGCACGTCCTCGGGGATCTCCGTCAGGTGCTGGACGGTGCCGCTTCGCGCGATGGTCATCATCAGCTCGTCGGAGTAGAACTTGCGCGCCCGGGACACGGCTTCGAAGACCGGGTTCACCTCCAGGAGCTTGGTCCCCTCGATGACGTTGCGCACGAAGGATATGGCGAAGAGGGGCTCGATGCCCGAGGAGCAACCGGCGATGATGCTGATGGTGCCCGTGGGTGCAATGGTGGTAGTAGTAGCGTTGCGCAGGGGCATCCCTTTCTTCTCCCAGATACTCCCTTTATAGTTGGGGAAAGGTCCGCGCTCGCGCGCCAGGGCCATGCTCGCTTGGTGAGACTCCTCTTCCAGGAACGCGCTCACCTTCTCGGCCAGCTCCAGTGCTTCTTCGGAATTGTAGGCGATGGCCATCTGCATAAGAGCATCGGAGAAGCCCATGATCCCCAGCCCGATCTTGCGGTTGCCGCGGGTTATCTCCTCGGTCTGCGGCAGGGGCCAGGCGTTCATGTCGATGACGTTGTCCAGAAAATGCACCGAGGTATGGATGACGCGACGGAACTTGTCCCAGTCGAAACGTCCGCCTCCGACCATGGTCCTCAGGTTGATGGAGCCGAGGTTGCAGGACTCCCAGGGCAGCAGCGGCTGTTCACCGCAGTTGTGGACCACGAGCCCGTCCGCGTCGAAGCTGTTGACGCCCGGAACCCGGACATCGAAGACCTCCTCTTCGCCGTCGGGCACGAGGCATTCGAAGTGGGCCAGGAAACATCCCTGCTCGTCCGCTGAAACCGCCAGCTCATACTCGTCCCCTTCACGAATCACCGAGAGTATGCCCAAACGCAAGAGCATTCGCTGGACGGCCTCCAGTGTAGCGACGTCGTGCCGGCGGAGCTTTACACTGACGCCTTCCGCTCGGGCTCCCTGCACCGAGCCGGCGGCGTCGAAAAGCCCTGCAAGGAAACCGCGGTAGAAGTCACCGGAGGCCTCCTCCATATCGGGCGTAATGGACCAGGAGCCCAAGCAAACATCCGGCGCTTCTTCCAACGTCTCAGTAGGTCGAGCTGTGCTGCGGGCTTTGGTGCAGCGCGCGAGAGAGAGCTCCGGCGCATCTACTTTGCCGCAACCATCCCCGACCAGCAGGCCGACCAGATAACCCTCGGCATCGCTATAGCGGCCTGGCCAGTCGGCCAAGGCGCGATGATCGTTCAGCACGAGCTGGTCGCCGGGGGCCAGGTCACCCGCTCCTACCCACTCCGAGGTGATCCTGCCGCGCGTCGCGCTGGCGGCACGGAGAACGCGGTGGTCTGCCGTGAGTCGCAGGCTGAATCCCTCCCTCGTCTTGAGGCGGAAGACCGGCTTCACTCCAGTGGAGAAAAACCCCTGGGCATCGCTTTCACACAGACTGCCATCCACGGTCAGACATACGCGCTCACCTGGCAGGGAACACACTCGCCTCGGTCCATCGGCGGTCATCACCCAGGTATCACCGGTCACGCAAGGATTGGTGGCCTCGAATTCTCCGAGGTGAGGGGTGGGATTGGAGCGGTTCATGGTATCGATGAAGATGAGGCCGGGGTCGCCCGTGCGCCACGCTTGCGTGACGATGAAGCCGAAGACGTCGCGGGCGTGCCGGCTCCCGGTCACCACGCCCGTACGCGGGTTGCGCATCAAGTAGGCGTCGTCGTCCTCCAGGGCTTGCATGAACTCGTCTGTGGCAGCCACGGAGATGTTGAAGTTGGTCAGTACACCGTCCTGCTGCTTGGCGGTGATGAACTCCATGATGTCGGGATGGTCGCAGCGCAGGATGCCCATATTAGCGCCACGTCGCCGGCCTCCCTGCTTGATAACGTCAGTGGTGACGTCGAATATGCGCATGAAGGAGAGGGGGCCGGAGGCTATGCCCATGGTGGACTTGACCACGTCGCCCCGCGGGCGCAGGCGCGAGAAGGAGAAGCCCGTGCCCCCGCCGGACTTGTGCACCAGGGCCATGTGCTTCACGGCGTCGAAGATGCCCGGGATGCTGTCGTCCACCGGCAGTACGAAACAGGCTGAGAGCTGGCCGACGTCCGTGCCGGCGTTCATGAGGGTGGGGGAGTTGGGCATGAATTCGAGGCGCACCATGCTGTTGAAGAATTCACGCTCCGTGGCTCCCACATCGGCCTGGGGATCGTGCAGGGTGTCGGCCTGGGCGGCGGTCCGGGCCACGCGGGAGAACATCTCCAGGGGCGACTCGGCGGGCTCGCCCCGCTCGTCCTTCTGGAGGTAGCGCTTCTTCAGGACCTGGATGGCGTTGACGGTGAGCTTCAGCTCGTCTTCCTTTACGCCCAGCAGTTCCTTGGCGGCCCGGATGTCGGCCCGTCCCTTACGGTAAAGGATATAGGCCTTGGCGGAATGGGAGAGCCCTTTGCGGATGAGCGCATCCTCCACCAGGTCCTGGATCTCTTCCACCGACGGCAAGCCGTTGGCGAAGTCCTTCTCCAGGCTCTCGGAGATCTCCGATGCCAGCTCCACGGACAGGGTAGGGCTTCCCTCTCCCACGGCTTTGAAGGCCTTGTCCACTGCGGCCGCTATCTTGGCCGGCTCGAAATCCACGACTCTACCGTCGCGCTTCTTCACTTCCAGAAGTGCCACGCGCCATCCCCTCCTCTCCCGAATACTGTTTCCCGCCTGCTTCCATCATAATCGCCGCCAGTGACGAAAAAAGCTGGCCGGAAACGGCCGGAAAGCGAACAGAAAGGTACCTGGCCCCGAACATGTTCGCTTTAAAAAAGGATCAGAGTGTGCCACGAACGCGAGCCAAGAAAAGGAGGTGACTCCTAGGGAGGCAGCCGATGCTGCGCGGGAGATGAGGGAAGGCTCCTCGGAGCCGGCCTGCGGGGGCGCGCCCCAAACCACCTAAAGCTGCGCCGGTAAAAAGCCGCGGTGGTGAGCGCCCCGGGAAAAGGCCGGACGGGATCCGGTCAGGTGGGGACCAAGGAGACGAACACGTGTGAACCGCTGGAAACGTGTCGAAACTCGAAGGCGGTGTCAAAATCGGTGTAGTCCGGCAATCCCGGAATGAGTCTGGGGGAGACCCCCTTACCGCCCAGGCGGTGCCCGGCGCAGAGGCGTGAACCCGGTCCGGGCTCCCGTGCGGAACGTGGGAACCCGTCGTCCCGATGGTAAGGGAGAAACCCTAAAGGGAGGACCTCTCGAAGGGTGAGAGTACCGAGGCGCGAGTTCGAGCAAAGCGATGTCCTGCTTCTTGCGGGTTCATGCGCTGCCTCGGCTCCCCTGGGATCTCCGCAAGTCGCTGTTTTCCGCCGCGCTAGGGGAACGCTAAACAGATACTGTCTCATATGAAAGCGCCCGAACGATAGGGTTTCTGCTGGCGGAACAGGCTGAAGAACTCGCGGGTGGCAGAGAAAGGCCCCACTGGGAGCCTCGGTTCTCTGCGAGCGGAAACCGCAATTGCGGCATTGCCAGGTCACTGACTGCGTCTTCTTGAATACCGTTCCGGATTCCACATTCGTGTGGAACTCCCTGTATTCCGCTTCGTGCACCTTCTCTACGGTGGCGATCCCGTTGAAACGGTCGGCGATCTGCGTGAAACCCTCATCTTGAGCCACCTTGGCGAAGCCCGGATACATCTGGGTCCGCTCGTAGTTCTCGCCGCGTACGCCGCCATTGAGGTTCTCCGCGGTTGTACCCGCGATTCCCGAGGGGAAGGCCGCATCGCCGTTCACGCCTCTCTTGCCTCCCTGCATACTCTTGAATACCTACTCTGCATGGGCTCGCTCCTCCCCGGATGTCTCTTCGAACTGGGCTGCGATCCGAATAAAGCCTTCTTCTGTAGCCTTTTCAGCCGAAAAGGTGTAGTGGTTGCGGGCCTGAGATTCGCAGGCGAAAGCCGTTATCAAATTCTGCTCGGTCTGGGTGCCCGCCAGAGCCTTAGCGCCGCTCTGCGCGCCACAGTTGATGATGGCGAAAGTGGTTCCGGTCAGCCCCAGGATAAGCAGGGCCGCACCAGTACACGCACAGGTTCAGGATGCCTGCCGCTTACTCTTGTGCGATTCATCTGCCTCATACCCCCAATCTATCCCCTCCGAGTTTCTGCCATTCCAGATCATGGAAACCGCCTGGGCCGCATGCCGGACGGTTTTTATCCTCTCCCGGCAACTCCTGGTCACCCCGGAAAGTCACTATCGCACCCCGGACCAGGTCTACTGGGATACGCTAGACCCAATAGCGGTGGCGGTATGATGAGCGGTCTACCACTTAAGAATCGCAGAAACCTGTCCAAAGAAACCCGGCCACCTCAGAGTCACAGTGCTCGTCTTGATGGCTCTGCACACCATCGCGAGGAACCCATTCCACATGCGGGTTCGCGAACGAAATACGATATTCCGCGTTGTGCGCGCGCGCAAGGGTGCGCCTGAAAAACCTGTGGTAGGCGTCGTGCGCCCTCATCATTCCGCGTTGTGCGCGCGCACAAGGGTGTGCCATGCCACATAGAGACGGCGAGAAGGGCGGTCAGCACCAGCAACGCTAACGTATTTCGAGGACAGGCCTCGAAAGAATGACGCTTCTTCCCGTTCAGTTTGTCACCCCCCTTCCCTCGCCGGACTGGAGAAACCAGGACACCCCCTCTTATTCCACGGAGATATCGCGGAACAACGGGTGCATTTCCGCGCGAGCGGGGAGGGGGAGAGGATGCCCGAGGCGCCCACGCCGCCCTGCGTCCACGGTGCATTTCCGCGCGAGCGGGAAGGGGTAGGGAGCCATATTCTCTTGGCCCAATCCGGGCATCGTTTATCGCTTCTGGCGGAGCAGGTCTGATGCCTCGCGCGTAAGTTCGAAGGCCCTGTCGACGGAGGCGGTCGGGTCGGGGTTTACCAGGCAGCAGGTTGCGGGCGTGATCAGGGCCTGCGAGCGCAGAAGCTCGGGAGGTACTCCACGCTCGGCCAGGGTATCCCAGATGCGCTGCAGTTCGGCTACCAAGCGCGCAGCATCCCATCCGGCGAGGTCAGGCGCGTTGGTAGGTACCATGCCCCAGCAGATGGTAGAGCCCCGCGCGATGAACTCCCGAATGCTGGCGGCGTAACCCGAGAAGATGGTGCCGCAGCCGAAGGCGTTAAACGACAGCAGGTCCAGGTCGGAGCGGAGCAGAAAGTCCCAGTCGGGATTCCCGCAGAGGTGGA
>JAHEXQ010000171.1 GCA_023252035.1 Actinomycetes bacterium | reverse complement strand
CTCCCGGTCCTGCGTAAAGGCAGCGAGGCGCGGCGAAGCAAGCGCCAACTCCTTCATGACATCTTCTGATACGCCGGCCTCGACCTCGATGCGGTCGCGCACCTTGCCGTTGACCTGCACCACGAGCGTGATGGTCTCCGCTTTGGCCATCTCGGGATCGAATACCGGCCAGGGTGCCCGGTGGACGCTATACTCCTCGCCGAGAATCGCCCACATCTCTTCACAGATGAAGGGAGTGAAGGGAGCCAGAAGCAGCACAAGGCTGCGTATCGCCTCACGACCCTCCGGTGTAGTCATAGAGCCCGGGTCGGTATCCAGAAGTCTATAGAGGCTGTTGGTGAATTCCATGAGGCTGGCGATGGCCGTGTTGAAGGCAAAGCGTTCGATATCTTCCGTCACCTTCTTGATGGTGCGGTGGGTCTCGAAGAGCAGTTGCCGGATGGACTCCCGTTGGACCTCCGGCCTGGATTCGGCTGGCTCACCCAGTTGCAGACATCGCACTATGAGGCGCCAGGCCCGGTTGAGAAAACGGTAGGAGCCTTCGAGCCCCGTATCGCTCCATTCCTTGTCCATCTCCGGAGGTGCCGCGAAGAGGATGAAGAGGCGCAGGGAATCGGCGCCGTACTTACGGATCTCCTCATCCAGGGTGACCACATTTCCCTTGGACTTGCTCATCTTGGCTCCGTCCTTGGTTACCATGCCCTGGGTCATCAGGTTCAGGAAAGGCTCGTCGAAGTCGATCATCCCCAGGTCGTTGAGCACCTTGGTGAAGAAACGAGAGTACAGCAGGTGCAGTATGGCATGCTCGATGCCCCCGATGTACTGGTCCACGGGAAGCCAGTATTTGACCGCTGCCGGATTCACGGGACCGGCGTCGTACGCCGGGTCGGAGTACCGCAGGAAATACCAGGAGGAATCCACGAAGGTGTCCATGGTATCCGTTTCGCGCTCGCCCCACTGGCCGCAGCGCGGGCAGCGAACGCGTTTGAAATCCTCCGCCCTCTCCAGGGGCGAAGGGCCTTCCGCCCGGAATTCCACATCCTCAGGCAATAGTACGGGCAAATCCTCGTCGGGCACAGGCACGACCCCGCAAGTTTCGCAGTAAATAATGGGAATGGGCACGCCCCAGTACCGCTGCCGCGAGATGAGCCAGTCGCGGAGCCGGTAGTTGATGGAGCGGCCGCCGAAACCCTGCTGCTCCAGCCATTCGGGGACGGCTTCCGTCTTCCCGCCGTAGCTGGGGGTGCCGGTGAATTCAGCGGAGTTTATCATGGTGCCCTCGTCCACGTAAGCCTCGGTCATGGTCTCCGGATCCAGCGCGCCGTCGGGCGGCTCGATGACCACGCGAACCGGCAGGCCGTATTTGCGGGCGAATTCGAAATCGCGCTGGTCGTGCGCGGGAACGGCCATGACCGCTCCAGTGCCGTATTCCATGAGGACGAAATTAGCCGACCAAACCGGTACTTCCTCGCCGTTTACCGGATTGACGACGTGCGCCCCCAGGAAGACCCCCTCCTTCTCGGTTTCGATGGAGGTGCGATCTATATCGGTCTCCTCTTGCACTTTGGTCCGGAACTCGGAGACCGCCTCTTCGAGCGGCGTGGCCCGGGTCAGCCGCTCTACCAGGGGATGCTCGGGTGCCAGGAGGAAGAATGTTACTCCCCAGAGGGTATCCGGACGCGTGGTGAAGATGGGGATGCGCTCCCCTGTTTCCTTGAGGGTGAAAATGACCTCGCACCCCTCGGACTTGCCTATCCAGTTGCGCTGCATGGCCAAAACGCGAAGCGGCCAGCCCTCAAGCTTCTCGGCATCCGCGAGAAGGCGCTCCGCGTAGTCGGTGATGCGGAGGAACCACTGGTTCAACTGCTTCTGCACCACTAGCGAACCGCAGCGATCGCAATGGCCGTTGATGACCTGTTCGTTGGCGAGCACGGTCATACATCCCGGGCACCAGTTCACCCTAGCGAGGGTCTTATAGGCGAGGCCCTTCTCGTAGAAGCGAAGGAAGAGCCACTGGGTCCAGCGGTAATATTCGACGTCACAGGTGGCCAGTTCCCTGCTCCAGTCATAGGAGTATCCCAGGCCCCTCAAGCCCTCCCGGAGCAGCGCGATGTTGTGCCGGGTATAGACCGCCGGATGCACACCTGACTTTATGGCCGCATTCTCTGCGGGCAAGCCAAAGCCGTCCCACCCCATGGGGTGCAGCACATTCCAGCCCCGCCGCCTGTAGTAGCGCGCCAGGACGTCGCCAAGGTTGTAGTTGGCGACATGGCCCATGTGCGCAGGGCCCGAAGGGTAAGGGAACATCACCAGGATATATTTCTTGGGCAGGTCTTCCCTCTCCGCCGACTTGTAGAGCTGGTCTGCTTCCCACTTGAGGCGCCATTTGCTCTCGATCTCCGCGAAATCGTATCTATCCTGCAACTCCGACTCCTGCCCCATCGTAGCTCGTTTCTCCGGATAATCTCAGCCGGCCCTTTGCAGGGCCGGATCTATTATATATTAGTTATATATATCTATCAAGTTGGTTTAAACACCGTGGACGTAGCAGGCGGGCGCTCAGTGCGTCTTGCTTGCTCGTCCATCCGGAAGATATTCATCTCTGCCAGGCCGGCGGGGCGCTTGGATTTTCCATATCGGCCCACGAGCCGTGACGCTTCCGCCAGCGCGGCTTCGTCTATGTGATCGCCATAGGACCGCAAGAGTGCGGTCGGCCCGGGATGGGCGCGCTCCCACATCAGGGTATCTCCCGGACCTGCGAGCCTCTCCAGGCACTCGTTCTCGCGGCTGTTCCTGCCCACCACTATCTTGACCGCTCCGCTCTTGAAGTGCCGCCCTTTCTTCAGCAACTCGATGTCCCCCTCTGCAAAGCTCGTCGCCATCTCCATCAAGTCTCTCAGACGTTGCGAGAATATCTTGTCGGTGAGGATACATCCGCCCGCCGGTGTCTGGTATTCATGGATACCCCACCGCGCCGCCAGCTCCATCTGGCGGCGCCTGCCCCTGCCGCTTATATCGAGCAGCGCCTCCCTGGGCACCAAGCCCATCCGTTCGTGGATGGTGGGCTCGAGCAGTTTCGCCGAAAGCGGCCGCAGCAGATATCCCTCCGCTCCAGAGCGCTTGGCCACCAGGTCCAGGGCAGCCCGATTCTGGGACATGGGCCTCTCGCCGAGCACCTCTCCCGTGGCGAGGAAATCGGCGCCCCAAGACTCCATCCTCGCGTAGGCTTCCGCGACCATGAGGATGTGGCAGTCAATGCATGGATTCATGTTTCGTCCATAACCGTAGCGAGGCGCCTGCAGCATCTCCAGGTGAGGTGCGGTAATATCGGCTTCACGGCAATCTATCCCCGCTAGCTCCGCGCTGCGCCTGGCCTTATCTCCTCCGAAAAAGGGCGTGTGGAAGGTGATCCCCAGCACGTTTATCCCACAGTGCATCAGTAGCTTTGCCGCCAGGACCGAATCCAGCCCTCCGGAAACCAGCACTAGAGCGGTTTTTGACTCTGCTCCACCGTATTGCATGATTCGAATATAAACGCCCTTGCCACATAATCGCAAATGGCGAAAGGCGCCCACGCATTCGTCGGCTCTTATCCCATCGCCGCGCTTTTCCGCGGGGTGCTAGAATGTAGGGATGAAACGCTCGTGCATCATAGCCGTGTTACTCGTGGCCGTCGTTGTGGCGGCGGGTTGCGGATCGCAACCCGCCGCCATTGAAGAGCCCTTGAAAGAGCTTCCGGCCCCTACGCTGGTCTCCTGCTCCCCGGCTGATGGCTATACGGTGGGACGGGATGCGTGCGTCATCCTGAACTTCGATATGCCCATGGACCCGTCTTCGCTCGAGCGGGCGGCGGTCTTCGAGCCCGCCGTGTCTTTCAAGGTCATAATGACGGGAACGCAGGCGGAATTCCAGCCTACATGCCTGCTGGAGGGGCCCTCCACTTACCGCTTCGCGCTATCCCCCGAGGTAGCCCGGAGCGCCGAGGGCGCTTTGCTGGAGAATGGATTGAGCATAAGTTTCAGCACCCGGGGAGACCTGGTGATGCTGACCGTGCCGAAGTTCGGCTACGAGGACTACGTGCTCGAGGCACCGACGGCCGATGCGGTGACGGCCGCACTCGGAAACGGGGTTGGGCACTTCCCCGGCCTGGGAAGGCCCGGTGCGGGGAACTTCGTCGTGTTCGCCCACACCTCGGGCCAGATAAATTTCCCCTACAACAGGCTCTTCGACCTCCAGCCGGGAGACGAGATGATACTCACCTACGGGGGCGTGAACTGGACCTACAGCGTGAAGAAAGGATTCGTGGTCAACCAGAACGAGCTCTGGATACTTGATCAGACCCCCCAGCCCATCGTAACCTTCTTCGTCTGCTCGGCGCCGGAGGGTAAACCTTCTCCCACCTTCCATCCCCTCTATCGCTACGTCGTGCGCGCGGAGCTAGCGGGTGTGCCCGATTAACTACAATCCGGGGCTCCGGATTGTAGTTTTTTTGGTGCGCCGGGCATGTCAGACAGCTTGGGGGTGAAAGTCCCCTGTCCAACCTGGTGGAGGTGAAGGACTAGCGAAGCGCAAGGGCTGTATCGCGAGGTCCAGTCTGAAGGAAGCG
>JAHEXQ010000170.1 GCA_023252035.1 Actinomycetes bacterium | reverse complement strand
AAGAAAGACGGGTCTTTGGCCATCGGTATCTGGGCGCCCAGAAGACGTACTCCCTTCAGGTCGATGGCGTGCTCCCGGGCTTTACTGGCAAGGAAGGCGCGCGCCGATCGCACATCACCGTTGTAATACTTTCCCACGCCGATGTTCAGCCGTTCTCGGCGGGGGAATATCCAGAAGTATCCCAGCGAGCCCCGTCCGCCGGAGAACTCCATGCGGATGGTGTGGCTGCTGGCGGGGGCGGGGACGGAGCAGCCCACGCAGATACCCCGGTGACGCAGCGGGATGCGCCCGACCAGGCGGTCCCGCACCATGCTCCTGACGCCGTCCGCCCCGATGAGCGTCTCAGCCCCGTACTCCTTCCCGGCGGTCTTCACCACGAAGCGCCCGTTCTCCCGGAACAGGTCCAGAGCTTTCTCGGCGATATGCACCGCTCCGGCGGCCTTGGCCCGCTCCAGCAGGAGTCCGTCGAAGTCGCGGCGGGAGACCACGAAGCCGGCATCCCGCGCGCTATGCACCTCCAACACATGGCCCGCCGGCGCTAATATGCGAGCGCGGTTTATGCCCCAGTTCTCGACCCCGGTCAGGTCAAACCCGGCCATGTCCTTCCAGGCCTCCACCGGAATGCCGCCGGCACAGAACTTATCGCGCGGGTGGGAATGATCCAGTATGATGACGCCGGCGCCCGCCCGTGCCAGGGTTATGGCCGCCGCGCAACCGCCGGGCCCGGCTCCCACGATAAGGGCATCTGACTCCTTCAAGTCGCGGCCTCCATTTGCCGGATACGTTTACTACATTGTGACCTTCGGCCCGGGCGCAGGAAACCTTGAAAGGGAGGGCTAGCAGGAACAGATGTCGCCACCGAGCTTCGCCGACAGAAGGTTTGCCGCGGTTATGGGCATGTCGATGGCGTGGGAGTAAGGCGGGGCGTAAGCCAGGTCCAGTTCCTCGATATCCTTGACCGTGAAGCCGGCCCGGATGCATACGGAGAGCACGTCGAGGCGCTTATCCACAACGGCGTTCAATTCCCCGATGATCTGGGCTCCCACCAACTGCCGTGTCTTCTTGTCGGCGGTCACCTTGGCCGTCATCTGGGCATAGCCGGGGTAGTAAGTGGGCTTGGCATCGTGCGTCAGGGTCACGGTTTCACTGGCGATGCCCGCCCGCTCGGCCTCGCTTCCCGTGAGGCCTGTCTTGCCGACGGTCAGGTTGAAGGACTTCACTATGACCGTGCCCTGCACGCCGCGGAAGGTTGCCTGACCCCCAAAGACATTGCTCCCCGCCACCCTGCCCTGTTTCCGCGCGTGGTCCCCGAGAGGTATCCATGCTTCCTCCCCCGTCACCAGGTGCCGCGTGGTGATGCAATCGCCTGCCGCGAAGACATCCGGGAGGTTGGTACGCATGCTCTCGTCCACACGGATGGCGCCGGCGACCCCCAGCTCGATGCCGGCGGCCTGCGCCAACTCGGCCGACGGCTTCACTCCCAGGCTCAGCAGTACGAGATCGGTCTGGAGCCTATGGGCTTCCGTCTCCAGCAGGGCGATCTTGCCGTTTCTGGCTTCCATACCGAGGACGCCCTGTCCCAGGTGGCAGGTCACGCCCTGTTCCTCCAGATAGGATCGGATGGCCTCCGAGATATCCGTGCCGAAGATGGGCATCACCTGCGCGGCCTTCTCCACCAGGTCCACCTCTATGCCCAGAAGGCGCAGCGATTCGCACATCTCGAGGCCGATGCCGCCGGCGCCCACGATGGTCGCCCGGCGCGGATGGTACCGTTCCAGGTAGGTCTTTATAGCGAGTGCGTCAGTCAGGCTGCGCAAGACGAAGACTCCCGGCAGGTCGCGTCCGGGCAGGGGCGGCACAAAGGGCGTGGCTCCCGTGGCTACCACCAGCCTGTCGTAGGTATCCCAAAATTCCCGCCCGCCCTCCAGGTCTTCCACCTTGACTTTCTTGTTCGCAGCGTCTATCTCCGTTACGGCGTGCCGCACTTTGACCTGGATGTTGTTCTTCGAGGCGAACTCCTCGGGCGTGCGCCCTATCAATGCATGCCAGTCAGCAGTCACGCCGCTGATGTAGTAAGGCAACCCTCACCCGGCATAGGACATATGATAATCGCGATCGTAGAGGACGATTTCCGCCTCCGGACAGCAGCGCCGGGCCTTTGCGGCAGCCGTCGCCCCTCCCGCCACTCCGCCGATGACGACCAACTTCGGCATGAAAACCTCCTGTCCAAGCATCTGGGTGGCTTTCCTGAATATGATACCCGTAGTGCGCGGCGATTAAGCGAACAAAAAGGAACCCCGAACATGTTCGCTTTCCAGATGTTCGGGGCTAGACGTTCGCTTTAGTGGCGCGGGCGATTACGTTTCGGAGGCGGCCTGTCCGGGGAAGGGCACGCGCTGCTCCCGGAATCTGGTGATGATGCGCTCCCTGGCGTCCATGCCAAGATTGGAGGCTTGCGCCTGTGAGCTCGCGTCCGCCAGGACCCTCAGCTTGACGGCGCTCTCCGTCATCTCGACTACGGCGACGGAGGGTTCGCCATCCGTGTCCCAGTAGGGGCTTTCCTTAACGGCTTGCATCGCTATGGTACGCGCCCGATCTATGTCGGCGCTGAAGTCTATCCATACATCAACGCGGGCCGTGATGCGGCTCTCCACGATGGAGTAGTTGACGATGGTCTTCGAGGCGAGGTTGCGGTTGGGTATTATAAGGCGGCGGTTATCCGGCGTGCGGATGAAAGTGTAGGAAAGGTGGATCTCCTCCACCGTTCCCTTTTCTCCCTCGACGAAGATGGTGTCGCCCAACCGGAAGGGCTGCGAGAAAGCCAGGGTGATGCCGGACATGATATTGGCCAGTGCGCTCTGAGAGGCGAGGCCCATGAAGACGCCGATGACGCCGGCGGAAGCCAGGAGGCCGGTTCCCACCGCTTTCGCGCGCGGGAACTGAAATACGGCCAGGGCGACCCCCAGGAGGTAGATGAAGACGAGCAGGAGCTTTCCGGACATCTGCATCCTCGTCTTCACGCCGGGGTCCATGGTCCCCTTGGCGCTCTGCCGGCCGATATAGCGGTCGATGGCGTGCTTGAGAAGCCAGCCAAGTACCAGGGCGCCGACCAGTATGCAGCCGGCGGCGATGATGTGGACCTTCTCCGTTTCCAGAAAACCCATGTTGAAGACTCTCTCCATCAGGTCTGTGCCTCATCCACAGGCTGCTCCGCACCCGCGTTCGCAGCCTGGGTATCCTCCCATATCTGCACCCATTCCTCCTCGGGGAACTCCGCGAGCTGGACCAGTATGCCCAGGGCGTCCCGCGGGTGGATGAAGGCCTCTTTCCAGATGGGGTCGGAGGTGTTGATGTCGAAGGGCTCGATACCCTGCGACCGGAAGTGTTTCACCGCCTCATCCAGGTTCCGCACCTTCAGGGTGATGTGATGGATGCCCTCTCCGCGTTTGGCTATGAAACGGTTGATGAAGTTGTCCGGATCGCGGGAGTGAATCAGCTCCAGCATGCTGGCGGAACCCAGCCCGTAGCTGGCGAAGACGAAATCGCCCCAGTTCATCTCCATGAGAAAAGTGGCGCCCAGCATCTCCGTCAGGAACTTGTGGCCGGCCGCTGCGTCCCTCACGGCTATGCCTATGTGATCCACTTTTTCGACGAACATAGCAACCTCCTTCAGCAGGCAAATAGGCCTCCCATGTATCATCCAAACAGATATTCTATTCCAGTGGAGATATTAAGGGCAAAAGCAGGGGGTATATAATAGCTGAGCGGGCAAGCTGTGAGTCCCGGCCTTACCCAGGAGTTAGCGCATGAAAAGGACCCGTGATCTTCTTAGTATAACAGTCGCATTGGCGATAGCCGGCAGCCTGCTTGCGGGCGTTCCGGGTTGCACGAGCAAGGGCAGCACCTCCGGCAAGCTCAAGGTCGTGGCCACGTTGTTCGCCATGGCGGACCTGGCTCGCCAGGCGGGCGGTGATCTTGTGGATGTAACCATGCTGCTGCCCGCAGGCGCCAGCCCGCACACCTTTGAGCCGACGCCCAACCAGGTGAAGGCGGTAGCCACCGCTGATGTCTTCATCGAGAACGGGCTGGGCGTCGATTTCTGGGCCGATACCCTGCTTAATTCGGCGCAGAACCCCCATATGGTGCGGGTGGTCGCGGCCGATGCCATCGATCCTTCGCTCCTGCTCACGGACACCCTGGCGTCCAGTGGCAGCAACAATCCGCATGTGTGGAACGACCCGGCCCTTGCCCAGATCGAACTGGGCGCCATCCGGGATGCCCTGATACAGGCCGACCCCGCGCACGAAGCCGACTATACGGCCAACGCGGCGGCTTACAGCGGGCAACTGGGCGACCTCGTCGCCAGCATCTCCTCGGAGCTGGCCAATCTGAGGTCGCGCAAGCTGGTTACCTTCCACAACGGGTTTGCCTACTTCGCGCGTGCCTTCAACCTGGAACAGGCTGCGGTCATTCAGGAGTTCCCGGGCACCGAACCCTCTCCCCAGTATCTCCAGCAGGTGGTGACCATCATTCAATCCCAGAATGTACCGGCGGTCTTCGCGGAGCCGGAGTTCAGCCCGAAAGCCGCTGAGGTCGTAGCGCAGGAGTCCG
>JAHEXQ010000025.1 GCA_023252035.1 Actinomycetes bacterium | reverse complement strand
AACAAGATAGATATGCTGGAGCTGACCGACTTCGATATGGCAGCCTTGCGCGAGACCGTGGGCAGCATGAACCCTGACATCCTTTTCTTCGAGTTGAGCTGCAGAACCGGTGAGGGTCTCCCCGCCTGGATAGACTGGCTCAGGAACAGGCTGGCGCAGGCCGGCGGAAAGAGCTAGGAGCTAACGCGCCAGCGCCACGATCAGGACGGCAATAGCCAGGGCGAACCTGTACCAGACGAAAGGCTTGAAACTCCCCTTCTGCAAGAAGCTCAACAGGTACTTCACCGCGAACCAGCCGACGACTGCCGCGGTGACGGCTCCCGCCAGCATGGCCGCGCCCAGTCCCGGCGGCATCCCGTCCTTCGCCACCTTGGCGCCTTCGTAGAGGACGGCCCCGGCGATCACGGGAATGGAGAGGAGAAAGGCGAATTCGGCAGCCTGCTCCCGGCTATATCCGGCATAGAGCGCCGTGGTCATCGTCGCTCCCGACCGCGAGACTCCGGGCGCCAGGGCTATAGCCTGGGCGATGCCCACGGCCAGCGCGTCCCGCATGTTCATGGAGCCGAGATCCCTGCAGTCCGCCCGCGGGCTGTCGGCGTACCAGAGAAGTCCGCCTACGACGGCTAGCATGAAGGCCATGAACAGGGGCATGGACTCGAGGAGCTCCGACGCATCGTGGAGGAGCAGTCCGGCGATGACCGCGGGGATGGTGGCGAGAACCAGGAACCAGGCCAGCCGGCGCTCCCGGTCATCGCCTATCTCCTGGTCCCTGACGCTGGCGAACCACGCCTTGATGAGACTCCAGAGCCGGTAGCGGAAAAAGAAAACCACGGCAACGAGGGTTCCCGCATGCAGGGCGACGGTGAAGGCCAGATGCGGTTTACCCCAGTGAAAGAACCACTGGAAGAGGGCTATATGAGCCGTGCTGGATACCGGCCAGAACTCCGTTACCCCCTGCACCGCCCCGAGGATCAAAGCCCGGTAAAGCGGCATTTATGCGATCCCTCGAAGGAAGGCCGCCCGACGCCAGAGCATGGACATGACGCGCACGGCGCTCTCGGGCTGACTGTACATGCAGAGCCGCTCCTGCCCGGGGATGTCCTGAATGTTTTCATCTTGGATGGGCATGCCCACGGTCACGATGGGCTTTCCATGCTGTTCGACGAGATCCGCCACCTTCTTGATGAAGACCCCGGACATGCTGTTGATGCGTTCCAGGACGGCGCTCTTCTCCTCATCCGTCATTCCGGACCATTCCCTTCTTGCCATCTCCTTTACCCAGAGGTTGGCGTTGATAGAGCCGAGGGAGATGATGCCGTCGTAAGCATCGTCCGCCACCATTATCTCCAGGCATCGCATGTGAGCGTCCAGGTCGAAGAGGCCTACCAAGTCTACCGGGTTGCCCTTGCTCCAGTAGGGGGGCAGCAGTTTGCCCAACTCCCGTTCGCTGTGAGCCGAAAGTGGGGCGACTTCCATGCCCTGCCTCTCGCAGAGGTCCGCGGTGACCACCCCCCAACCGCCTCCCCAGGTGAGGATTCCCACGCGGTTCCCTTGGGGCAGGGGCATCTTGATCAGCGCATCCGCGAAATCCAGCATCTCCTCCGTGGTCTCAGCCCGGATCACACCGATCTGCTGCATGAACCCTTCGTAGATCTCCTGGGTTCCCGCCAGAGCAGCGCTGTGCGACGCGGCCGCCGCCCGGCCGGCCTGCGTGCCCCCCGCCTTGTACATGACGATGGGCTTCTCCGCTGCCGCTTCCACAGCCACCTCCATGAAACTCCTGGGGTCCTTGAATCCCTCGACGTAGAGAAGGATAACCCGGGTCTGGTCGTCGTGCCTGAAGTAGTCGAGATAATCCTTGAACCGCAGGTCGCTCTCGTTGCCTATACAGACGAAGCGGGAGAAGCCGATGTTCCTGTGGGAACCCCAGCCGAGCATCTGCGTACCCAGGTTTCCGCTCTGGGAGGCGAAGGAGATGTAGCCCGGCTTGGGCCGGACCGGCGGCATGAGCGCGCTGAGACTGAGAGGAGCCGAGTAGATGCCCATGGTGTTGGGCCCCACCACCCGGATCCCGTATCTTCGCGCTATCTCCACCACGCGCTTTTCATTCTCGGCCCCCTGGGCATCGGCTTCCGAGAATCCACCGGCTATGATAATCATGGCTTTGCATCCGCGCTCTCCGCATTCGGCCACCGCGGCCTCGGCCTTGGCGGCGGGGATGGTCAACACTACGAGATCCAGGTCGTCCTCGATCTCCCGCACGCTGCGAAAGACCTTTATACCGTGGATGAAATCGTTTTTGGGATTCACCAGGTAGATGCGGCCCTTGTATCCACCGCCGACGATGTTTCCAGGGATGATATTCCCCCACTTGCTCGTATCGGCGGTCGCCCCGATTATGGTGATATTCCGCGGATTGAAAAGGGACTGCAATACCCCGCGCGTCTCAACCTGGTTCATACCGAATCCTCCTGTGAACAATATCTTCGGGAATGTCCCGCCGCAAACTTCCGTTTATTATATCCCTTGCTCCCAACCCCGCACATTCGGGAGGGCGCACAGCCCGCGCGGGGTGCCCGACCCGCTGCGAGCCAGGAAGCCCGGGATGTGCTAGAATTACCCGCGTATGGCTTGCTCAGCCATAGAGTGGAGGAATATGGCCGGTAACTCTATCCAATCTGCCAAAGACGTCTATCGTGTCAGGATCAGCAAGGGCTTCGTGGACACAGAATTCGGCGAGGGGTTCCTCGTCGAGGTCTGGGATTACCGCATTCAGCGAATAGTCTACGGCGAGCAGTACAAAGACCTGGAACACGCGCGCAAGCGCGAGAGAGAGATCAAGAACGATCTTGAGACACTCGCGCCGGAGAAGTTCGAACAGGCTTATCTCTCCAGGCGCAAAAGATAGCCCGCCTGCAACCTCATCCCTCGGAGTACATCCGCAAGATTCGCTTCAGGCGTTCCGCAAGCGAGCTGCGCAGTTGCCCGGGTTCCAGGACCGTGACGTGCGGCCCCATTCTCAACAATTCTTTCTCCAGCCAGGGCAAATTTTCCGTCTTGAGACTGCAGAGAGCGGAGCCATCCGGGAGCATCTCCACACTTTCATATATGCCCTGCTCGGATGCCCACCGTCCCAGGGTTGGATCGAACTTGAGCCTCACCTCAACGCTGGCGCCGCTGGCGAAACTGAAGAGGGCCTGCTCGTCCGGCGGCTCCAGAGGCCTCGAGAAGGGCTCACCCGTATCCTCCAGGTTCCGGATGCGGTCCAGGCGGAAGATGCGCACCTCGCCGCTGGCATGGTCCCAGCCTGATACGTACCAGTTGCCGAGTGCATAGAAGAGCGAGTGCGGCTCCAGGCGCCTCTCGGAGAAACTCTCCCGACCCCAGGTGTAATACTCCATCTGCACCTGTGTACGGGCGCCCTCCGCTTGGCGTAGCACCTCCAGGTGCCGCGAGGGGGCCTGCTCCAGGTGGACCGGCACGGATTCCAGGTTGGAGCTGTTCTGGAGAGTGGCCGCGATTTTGCCGAGCGCGCTCGCCAGAGATGGGGTCTCAGGAAGCGCCGACAGCTCCTGCAGCGCTTCGGCAGCCACGCGCAGGGCGGCCAGTTCCTGCCGGGTAAAGCGTAGCGGCCGGAAGAAGTAATCCGCCATACGCAGGGAGACCTTATCGCCTTCCCACAGGACGTCGATAAGGTCATCGGGATAATAATCGGGAGTGCCGCAGACCCAGAGCAGCTCGAGATCCTTCTTCACCTGTTTGGCTCCTATGCCAAAGACCCGTGACAGTTCATCGAGGCTCACCGGCTGGTTATTGATGATGAAGGGGATCATGGTCAGCAACCGCTCAATCCTGGGGTCAATACCAGCCATTTCAAGTCTCCCCGGTTCCGCTGCCGGCCCAAGCCGCGGCCGCCTTCTCCAGCCGCTCCCGCATCCCCTTCCGGAGCTCCGGCGGGCCCAGGATTTCTGCGTCTTCGCCGAAGGAGAGCACCCAGGTAATAAGAGCCTCGGGATTGCGCACCTGCAACTCCAGTATCCCGTTGCCATCCGGCTGGAGCGCGAAGGCGTATCTGGCCGCCAGGTTCTGTTCCACCCACCAACTGATGCGGGGACCGAACCGGACTCTCGCGGTCAGTTGCTCGCCGTCATCGAACTCCCAGGGTTGCTTCCGACTGTAGGAGTCCAGGTTGAAATCGGCCGGCACGGCGAAGTCCGGCTCATCGGTACCGGCATTGATCAGATGGATGTCGTCTATAATGCGCGAGACGAGAAAGGAACGAAGCGCGGCGCGCAGATAGTCGAATCCCACCAGGTACCAGCGGCCGGACTGCCCGTAGAGGCCGTAGGGGTCCACGGTTCTCTCCTGCGGCTCAGGGCTCCTCAGGGAACGGTAAGAGAAACGCACGGTCTTGTGTCGTAGCACGGCGTTGAAGAGCCGCTCGAGGTTTCCTTCGTCCTCGGAGGCCAGATCTACGCGGCAGGGCAGGCTCGACTCGGGAGGGCTCAGGGGTCCCAGGTCCGGGCTGAGTTTCATGAAAACGCTAGCCAGGTCGCGCGAGAGCGGCAGCTTACCGCCCGCAGCGAGTTCTTTCAGCATTACGAGGGCTATGCGCTCGTCCGGCGTGAACTCTATCTCCGGAAGATAATAAGCGTCCTTGGGAATGGAGTAACCCTCCGCCTCGTCGCCCAGGGGGTGCAGCGGCTGCGTCTCGATGGGGATGCCCAACTCGCGCAGCTCGCTCTTGTCGCGCTCGAACATACGCTTGAAGGCCGCGAAATCCTGTTCGTAGGAGCGATAGACGCTGCCCTGGATGTCCTGCAGGGTAACGGGCCGCCGGGCGTCGAGGAGCATGGCCATGAGGTTGATAAGGCGTTCCGACTTGTTGGCCACACTCAACGCCTCCAGGTAAAAATGTCACTGCCGTCATCTACGATGGAACCCTTGGGCAGGACCGGAGAGAAAGGATAGCGCATGAAGAAAGTGGATATACTGCTGCTTGCGGCTGCTCTGGTGCTCTCCACCATGCTCGAGAGCAGCGGTGGATTCGGGCTGGCGGTAAGGCTTCTGGCTCCGCTGGCCTTTCTGGCTTGCTTGACGGTGCCGCTACTCAGGGCGGCGATGGGGCGCACTACCATTTCCCCTCCTCGGCGGCCTCGCTCGCGCCGTTGGCCGCGTTGCGGCCTTGCCCGGCAACCGCAAGCAGAGTACAGAGAAACAACGTCTTGCACGAGGCTTCCAAGCTGGACGTCCATTGAAAGGCCTCCTCGAGCATCTGCCCCACGGCAAAACTGCCATGCCCCCCTACCATGACCGCCTTGTAGTTCGTGAGTGCCTCGGGAAGCCTGGCCGCCACCTCCTCCGATCCTATGGTGCGCTCCGCGTGCAGGACCGGGATAGACTTGAAGTAATAGACGCCCTCGGAATCAACCGGGATTATCTGCGAGCGGTGTAAGGAGAGGGAAATGGCGAAGGGAGGGTGCGCGTGAACGATGGCCAGCGCCGAGGTGTTCAGGTAGATGGCGCGGTGTATCTTGATCTCGGTGGAGGCCAGGGTTATGTGGCTGTCATCCGCCTCCAGGCCTGTCTCGATCACATCCCTTTCACTGAGGCGGCCGAGCATGGAGCCTCGCCGGGTGATGTAGATGCGGTCCCCCTCGCGCACGCTCATGTTCCCGCTGTGAGACGAGTTGAGACCCTGCAGAAATAACTCCCGCCCAAAGGTGCTGAACTGTTCGACCAAAGAAGACATGGAGACCCCCATCCGACCGCCAACCCAGCCTAAATCATACCAAGGAGGCGCGGCTTTACCTAGCCTAGCTCCAATTGGGAGAGCTTGCGCCGGGTGGGAATCCCGCCGGCGTCCCAGCCCCGGGCACGGTAGTAGGAGGGCAGCATCTCCGAGATGCGCGCCACATGGCCTTTCGCGGGCCCCTCCGGCACAGGCTCGTAGAGCAAGCGCTGCGGCAGGGTATCGGAGGCCGGATCGATGCCCGCCTCCAGGTTGTAAAGCCTCTCCAGGTTCCAGATACGCTCGCCTATGCGGTGCAGGTCGCGGGCCGAATAGGTTGCGCCTGTGGCCGCCTCGAGCATGCGCGCGAAATACTCATCCGAGAGGGCAAACTGGACGAAGCGGCACAGCAGGAGCGAATCCACCGCCGCGTTCAGGTTCTGGTTGTAGATGACCAAGCCTGGCTTGTCCGAGGTGGAGAAGCGATCTACGAGCTTGGGAATGCCCAGGATCTCCGGTGCGACCATATAGGCCCGCAGGTGGCAGCCACCCCGGTTCGAGGTGGCGAAAGCCAGCGCCTGGCCCTGCAGGCCGCGCGGATCGTAGCCGGGTAGCTCCAACCCTTTCACCTGCATGGCATAGGGACCCGCGCCCAGGGCTGAGGCGAAGCGCCAGGAGCCTCGCGCCAGTTGCTCGCCCAGGCCGCGCCCGCTCGCCATATCCTGCAGGAGGCCCAGAAGAGCGGCTCCCTCGCCGAAACGCGGCCCGCCGGTCAGAGCGCCGATATCCGTGAGTTCCATGGCGCAGGCGACGGTCGAACCGGCGGAGATGGTGTCGAGTCCCAGGTCGTTGCAGAGATGGTTCGCCCGGATTATGACCTCGAGGTCGCTGATACCGCAGAGGGCTCCCAGCGCCCAGATAGACTCGTACTCGGGGCCCCCGCCCTCGCCGGCCTCCGTACGCGTGAGCCGGCCGCAGGCTATCGGGCACCCGTAGCAGGCCTTCCGCTTGACCAGGAAGCGTTCCGTGAGGGACTCTCCGGAGATGAGGTCGGCCCCGGCGAAGCGAGAGGCCCGGAAGTTGTAGGCCGGGAAACTCCCCAGCTCGTTCAGGAGGTTGACGAGAACCGCCGTGCCGAACTGCGGCAGGCCCGCCGCCGTGACCGGGTTCGCCTTGAGCCAGCGCTCGGCCTCGGTCTTTACGTAGGCGAGGCGAGAACTGTCCGCCACCTCCACGGGTTCATCGCCGCCCGCCACAATGGCCTTGAGGTTCTTGGCTCCCATGACCGCGCCCACGCCGCCGCGCGCGCAAGTCCGGGATTTGTCGTTCATCACGGCGGCCAGAAGGCTGCCGGACTCTCCCGCCCGGCCGATGCAGGCTACGGAGGCCTTTCCTCCCTCCATCTCGAGCAACCGGCGGGTGGTCTCGTTCACGCCGCTACCCCACAGATTGTCCGCCGGTTCGATCCTGAGGCCATCCGAACGTAACACCAGATAGACCGGTTCCGGTGCGCGACCCCTTATGAAGAGGGCATCGATGCCGCAGCGCTTGAGCCGCACTCCCCAGGTTCCTCCTGAATTGGCGTCGAACGCGGTCCCGGTCAGAGGCGACCTCGTGGTGAGTGAGAACCGGGAGGCCGCCGGCAGGCCCGTACCTGTCAGGGGCCCGGTGCAGAATATCAGCGGGTTCTCAGGCGAGAGAGGGTCGGCAGGCGGCCTTTCCGCCAGCAGCTTCATGCCCAGGCCACGGCCGCCCAGGTATGCGCCGAGCGTATCTTCATCCAGCTCGCGGTAGCTGCACCTTCCCGTGGAGAGGTCCGCCACCGCCATCTTTCCCATCCATCCGTGCATTCCGTCTTCCGCCTTTCCGGCCCGGCCGGCATGATAATATTATCCTGAAACCAGGGTGGTGTCTGTGAGGGAGGATAAAATGCGAAGGCTCCGTCTTTCTCCCGCACTGCTGATGCTGGCTTTGCTGTTGCCGTCCCCAGCCCTGGCTGCGGATGGAACTTGCGCGGTAGCAGTGCCGGGAGCCGCGCGGCAATGGTATTTCGCGGAGGGCTACACGGGCTCGGGTTTTCAGGAGTGGCTCTGCCTGGCCAATGCCGGCACGGAGCAGGCTCCGGTCGACGTGAGCTATCTCTTCGCCGATGGGAAGCCCCTCAAGCTGCATTTCGACCTGCCGGCGCAGTCGCGCAACACCATCAACGTCAACGCCACGGCCGGCAAGGCGGGCGATGTCTCCCTGGTGGTGGAAGCGCTGCGGCCGGTAGTGGCGGAAAGGCCCATCTACTTCACCTACAGGGGCACCTGGAAAGGGTGCACCAGCTCGCCCGGAGCGAGCGCCCCGGCCACGGACTTTGCTATGGCGGAGGGATGCACGCGCCCCGGTTTCGAGGAATGGCTCTGCGTGCTGAATCCGGGCGAACAGCCGGGAACTATGAGCCTTGCTTTCAGCACGGGCCAGACCCTGGACCTGCAAGTGCCGGCCTCCAGCCGGCGTACCGTCTTCGTTAACCAGGAGGTCGGGTCGGGACAGGATGTCGGGTTCTCGGCCCATGCCGGCGTTCCCATGGTGATGGAGCGGTTGCTCTATTTCAACTATGGCGGAGCCTGGCCGGGAGGGCACGCCCAGACCGCGGGACCGCCTTCCACGACTCATTATTTCGCAGAGGGCTACACGGGGCCCGGTTTCGCCGAATGGCTCTGTCTCTACGCTCCTACGGGCGGAGCCGTCCATATCGAATATCTGTTCGAGGGAGCCGCCAGCCAGCAGCAGGATATGGGCATGCCCGCGGGAAGCCGCGAAACCATCTCTGTAAATGAGGTCGTGGGCCCCGGCAGGAACGTTTCGCTGCGGGTGGCCTCCGACCGGCCGATCCTGGCGGAAAGGCCTATGTACTTCAACTATAAAGGCACCTGCCGGGGCGGGTCGGTGACGGCCGGTTCCGACCAACTGGCCCAGGAGTTGTTCCTGGCCGAGGGCACGACCAGGCCAGGGTTTGAAGAGTGGCTCTGCCTGGCGAATCCGTCAGGCTCGACGGCCCAAGTCAAAGTCGATTATCTGACGTCGCCTGACGATCAGCCCTCCAGGATCTACCATCTGGCGCCAGGGTCCCGCTATACGGTCTTCGTGAACCGGGAGATAGGTAGCGGCCGCGATGTATCCATTCATTTGCACTCGGATGTCGGGATCGTGGCGGAGCGCTCCGTCTATTTCCCCGATTTCCACTTCGAGGCGGCGAATGCCATGGATAGCCTCTGGTGGCTCTCGGGGGTACTGGGGCCGCGGGTCGAGGGCAGCGCCGAGGACGCCCGGGCCGCCCAATGGATGGCAGACCTGCTGGAGAGCTGGGAATTCTCGGTAGCTGTGCAGACAGTACCCCTGCCGGACGGCTCGCATACCTATAACGTGATCGCGAGTATGCCACCTGACCCTGCGCTCCCCACCCTGATCGTGGGCGCTCACTACGATACCCTGAAGGCCAGTGGCAGTCCCGGAGCCAACGACAACGGCTCCGGGACGGTAACGGTGCTGGAATTAGCCAGGTGCTACGCCCAGATGCCGGTGCGGGCCAACTTGCGCTTCGTGCTCTTCGGAGGCGAGGAGAAGTTCACTCCCGGAACCGAGCTGCATCATTTCGGCTCGCGCTACTACGTGAACGACCTGATGGCGCGCGGCGACCGGCCGGATGGAGCGATGATCATCGACATGGTGGCCGTAGGGACGCAGCTCTATGCGCGTAATATGGCCATAGGTCCCTCCAGCCTCTGCGATCAGCTCCGGGCCTATTCTTCAGCCGCAGGGATTTATCTGCCCTACCTGGTGAGCGGGAGCCTGTCCGACCACGAGCCCTTCGAGGCCGTAGGCATCCCCTCGGTATGGCTGGAATATAAGGACGACCCCTACTACCACTCCCCTGCCGACTCCTATGACAAGATCGATCCGGCGAAGATAGAGCTCACGGGACGGCTGGTTGAGGGTTACTTGCGAAGCCTTTAGCACCTGCCAGACAGGAGAGGGCGGCTGGTCCCCGCCCCCCGGATTCCGGCTCGGCATCGCCCAACTACCCCGGGCTCCCCGGAGCTTTCTTGAGCCCGGTGGCTCTCTGCACCGCCTCGAACAATTCCTGCAGCTCGAACGGCTTGGTTATATAGCTGGCCGCTCCCATGCTCGTTGCGCGTTCCTTTTCTGCCTCGCCGACCACGACACTGCAGATTATCACGGGAATATCTTTGGTGACGGGATTGCTCTTCAGTTTCTCCAGGACGTCCCAGCCCGTTTCCTCCGGCATAAGCAGATCGAGAATCACGACATCGGGCAGCTCGATCAAGCTATTGGCCAGAGCCTGGGTGGATTTTTCGCAGCCATGGACATCAAAGCCACGGATCTCGAAGTTGATGCGCAGCAGAGTGATGATATTGGGATCATCCTCTATGACCAGCAATTTGGGTTTAGACACCATAGCAAACTCCACTTGGCGCCGCGGATGTTGCATAAGGCCGTCGAAAAGGGGCTGAAATATATGGAAATAGTATGCCTGCCAAGAGAAGTTGTAAAGGCAGCTGAGCCTAGCCTTTCCTTACATTGCGGACAGAAGCGTCAATAAAGGAAGCATTGGGATGATGCGCTAATTTTCCTTACTTTAAGTCCTGTCCCCAATGTAAGGATGGACTTTCCTCTCGCCCACGACCTCGGCGGGCACACCCGCCACGATGCTGAAAGGCGGCACGTCGCGGCTGACGACGGCGCCGGCCGCTACCACCGCTCCCGTGCCGATTCGGAGGCCCTTGAGGATGACCACGTGGCTCCCCACCCAGCAATCCTCCTCGATCACAACCGGACCGTACGAGCCGGGTTGAAAGCGCATAGGGACGCCGTTCCGCACCATGCCGTGGTCGGCGCAGTTGATGTTCACGTAAGGGCCGATCATAGAGTTCCTCTGGATGGTGCAATCCGCGAAAGCGTTGATGATGTCGAAGGGGCCTATGGCCACGTTGTCCTCGAGGGCCAGCACGGCATCGTTGGCTACGTGAAGGCGCGCCAGCGTGTCGATGGAACAGTTCCTGCCGATGATGATTCGGCCGTTGTCCGCACCCCTTATCTGGATGGCGGTGGGGATGAAAGTGCCCCTGCCTATGCGGCATCTGGACGCACTGTCGAGAGCGATATCGGGCTTCGCGTTGACCCAGACGTAAGGCTCCAATTCCACCCCCCGCTTTTTCATGTAGCGATGGTAGTAAGCCATAGCGGGGTGAGACAGATAGAAACCGCAGGAACCCGGCAGTTGACCCAGCAGCGCTGTCAGGTTCGCCCTCAAAACTCCAGCCTCCTGACCCTTGATATCTGCTCCAAGTTGACGAGGTTGTCCGCAAAACTGTCGAAGGTGTCGTAGCAGGTGAATAGCAGCACCTGGTATTCCTTGGAAAAAACCCTCACCAGGCGCATGGCTCGATTCAGCCGTTCGCGGTCGAAGGTTACGAAGGAGTCGTCCAGCAGAAGGGGCGGCTTGCAACCATCGGCTATGTTGCGCATGAGGGAGAGCCTCGCCACCAGGTATAGCTGATCGACGGTGCCGTGGCTCAGGGCTGATGTCTCTACGAGTCCGCCCTTTTCCGCGGAAAAGACCTGTATATGCAGGGTCTCAGGGTCCACCTCAACCCGCCGGTACTTCCCCCCGGTTATCACGGCAATGTGCCTGCCTATCTCGGATTTCAGGATCTCAGCCACAGAGACCGCCGTATAGCGCGCCGCCTCCGAGACGAGCTCAGCAGCGAGTTCATAGATGCGCGCCTGCCGCTGCCTCGCGGCAAGCCTATCGCTCACCTCCGCGATCTCCTCCTCCAAGCGGAGCAAAGATTCCTGATCGTCGCCGTCCGTCATGACGAACAGCCGGATTCCTTCACCGTCGAGTTGCGCCAACTCTTCGGCGATCTGCGCCCGCCGCAACTGCGCCTTGCGCAGATCCACTCCGGAGAGCGATGTGGGCGCCAGGCTCGAGATGCGAGCCTCTTTCGCGGCGATATCTGAGGCCAGGCGGTTGAGGCTTTGACGCTGGTATCCGTCCCCCGCCCGCAGGCCAAGGGCTTCCATTTTATGGCAGTTAGCCTCGCGCATGGCCTCAAAAGCGGTGAACTGCGCGCCCAGGTTCCAGAGGTCTTGCACGGTGGCGCAGCCGGCGGCACGAGCAAGGCCCCTCAGCTCCACTTCCACCCCGTGCGCTTCAGCCCCCAGGTCCTCAATTCGCCTCTTGAGGTGGACTCCGGCCTGCCGCCTCGAGCGGCGCAGGACCATCCGTTGGATCCCGAGGCCCAGAGCGAGAACCGTTCCGGCTCCGAGAGGTATCACTGCTAAAAGACTAAAAAAGAGGCCTACTAGCCCCGCTATGACCAGGCCGAGCGACAGGACCAGCATGAGGCGTTCCCGGGCCGGCATGGCTGCAAGTTCAGCCTTGTATCTCTGCAGCTCGGTTTCGAGGCCCGCGCGGGTGGCCTCCAAGCCGGCTCCCTGCCGCCTCAATTCCTCCAGCCTCTCGCGGTGCTCCAGAACCCGGGCGACGGGAGCGAAACTAGCTGCTTGCCGCTCGAGTTCGGCACACTCCTCCAGCAACTGCTGCTCTCGGTGCGCGAGCTGGAAATCGCCGTGGAGATGCTCCAACTCCTCCTCGAGCCGCAGCTTCTCCTGGCTCTCTTGGATGACCCGGTCGAGTACCTCCGCTTCATCCCGAAGGGCCGCGGAGCGCTCCCGAACCACTGCGAGCTCACCGGCGGATTCCCGCATCCTGGCTGCCTGCTCCCGGGCTTCTTCCCTCTGCTGCTCCAGGCGGTTCAGCTCGGACTGCGCTGCCGCGATCAGACCCGGACGCTTGGCCGGGCTTTTCGTTCCCCGGTTGAGCTCGTCGAGGACGTTCTTCATCTCCTTGAGCGCTCCCGCAGCGCCCGCACCGCCCCCCGCTATGGTCGTCTGCAGGCTCTCCGCCAACTGACGGCGGCCCGACGAGAGATCCTGGACCTCCTCCTGGCGGATGCCCGCCGTGCTGCAGTATAGCTCCTCGGAGGCCAGCCCCAGCCAGTCGCCTATTCTCTCGTTTATCCGCTGAGAATCGGTGATGCTCTCACCCGGGTAGCTGAGCAGGCAAGTACGCGCTCCGAAATCCTTGGAGAGCAACCAGGGCTGCCCCTCGTGCACTCCCTCGAGTTGCAGGACGAATCCCTCATCGGTACCCCAGGAGCGGCATTCATTGACCTCCTGTTTAGTGGAGGTCACCTTCCAGAAGAGGCCTGCCAGGAAACCCTGGATCAGGCTCGATTTTCCCGACTCGTTTGGCCCTTTGATGACATTGATCCCCGGGGTGAGCCGCAAGTCCAGGTCGTCGAATCTCTTGAACTTCTGGAGCGCAAGGCGGGTGAGCATCATCCGGCATCGCTCCTCGAGAGGTAGGCCAACCCCACTTTCAGGGCTTCCTCCAGCAGTTTCCGCTCCTCGGCCTGGCTCTCCGCGATCTTCGCCTGGGCGAGGCGGACAAAACAGCCGCTCAAGGTGCTCTCGGGCAGGCGCAGCCGGCCCAGATGCTCCACGGAGAGCGAACTCAAGTCTTTGATGCGCAGGTGGAAGAAGAAGGGCGATAGATCCTCCTCCAGTTCAATAGGGTCCAGGAGGAGATGGTGCGGCGTGAGGCCGCGGAGAACTACGTCCAACATCAGGTTCTCGTCCGCCAGGGCCTGAATGCGCTTTCGCAGCTCATGCCCGTCTGCGATCTCGTCCATATTCACATGCAGTATGTCCGCCCGCCGGCGACTTACCCGGATAGGTTTGATCTCAGGCCTGCCGCCTGCGGGAAATTCGGCCAGAATCACGAAACCGGCGTCGCGATCCCGGACGCTTAGGGGCTCGGGGGCGCCGCAATAGAATGCCGGCGTGCCCCACCGCGAGTAGTCTGCAAGGGAATGCCAATGGCCCAGGGCTACGTAGTCCATGCCGCTTGCCCCCAGGGAGGCGGTGTCTATCATGGCCTCGTCTTCCTCCACGACGCCCGGCACGCGCAGCGACCCATGCACTAGTGCGATGTGCCACTCGGACGAGTTTCCTCGGCGCAAACCCGCCAGGATGTCTCCCTTTTGTGACCCTATCAGCGCCCTGCCCCAGACGGTGGTCCGGAGCGAGGGGAGTTCCAAGGGGGTCAATTCTCCGCGGGTGAAGACATGAAGATTGGCGCGGTCGGCGAACTCCATCCGCCGGTAGACGGATGCTTCCGAGTAACGGTCGTGGGTTCCGGGAACCAGACAGACCTCGATGGCGTGGCGCTCCAGCCGGTCGAATCCACCCATTACCACGTTCACCAGCTCCGGGGCCGGCTGGTTGCTGTCGAAGAGGTCGCCGGCTATCAGGAAGAGATGCACCCCGGCGTTGATGGCCAGGTCAATGACCTTGCCGAAGGTCTCGACCAGTTTCCGCCTCTGTTCGCGCCGGCGGACGCCCAGTCCCGTGAATCTGGCTCCCAAGTGGACATCGCCGGTGTGAAGAACCCTGAGTCGATCCATAGCTCTCCTTAGCTTGCTAGGAAATTATACTCCAAGGTCGCCCGCTTTTGCGGCGCGGGTAATAATAGCGTGGGCGGGGAGCGGGGATCGATGCGGCTTGCTCAGTCAGGTCGGCCTTCATTGGCCTGTATAACCCAGGACATCGTGCCCTCCGTCCCAGGAACCGTAGCGGAAATACATCGGGCGTTCGGCCACGATAGGAACATCGGAATATAATATCGCCGAGACATCCTTCCCCCGGCCTACCTCATCGGGAACGTAGATGGTCTCTCGCGAACCGGCATCGACGACGTAGGTCCGCCTCGTGCCCGGTCCCTGTCCGAAACCGAGGATGTAATCGATGGTTACCGTGGCGCTGCTGCCATTGGGGTTGGCCAGCGTCAACCATTCCTCGAATCCCGTGCGGGTGGTACCCTCGCAGAAAATCCATCGATCGGAAGCATAGTTGGCTCCGGCCACGTCATGGCCGCCGCTCCAGCCTCCGTAGCGGAAATACATGGGCCTCTCGGCTACGACGGGACGGTCCGATTGGATAAAGCAGGAGACATCCTTGCCCGAACCCACTTCATCACGCACGTTGATGGTGAAACGGGAGTTGCTCGAAACCACGTAAGGCCGCTGCAGAGCCGCACCTTGCCCCGGACCCATAAGGTAATAAACGGCGATGTTGGCGTCGATATTGCCGGTGTTGGTTATGGTCAGGTATTCATCGAAGCCGGGCCGCGTGGTGCCCTCGGCGAAGTACCAGGTATTAGAGGTATAGGTCGCCCCCAGGACGTTGTGACCGCCGTCGATCGTGCCCTTGTAGAGGAAATACATAGGCCTCTCCGCCACGATTGGTTGGTCCGATTGCACACGCATGGACACTTCCCGGTTCGCACCAGCTTCTGCATTGACCGACAGGGTCCGGCGGCTGAACGCCGGAAGGGCGTAGGAGGAACTGCTCACCGTACCGGCCCCGGATATGTAATCGACGGTCACGAAAGCCGGCCGGTCCCCTGGGTTGGCCAGGCAGAGCCATTCCTCGAAGCCGGGGCCCGTGTAGCCCTCCGAGAAGAACCAGAGTTGAGAGCGGCGCGGTGAGCCGACCGCTGCGCTGCCGCCGGTCCATTTTCCCCGGTAGTTGAAGTACATGGGCCTTTCACACACCAGGTCACGGGAGGAGGTGGCGACCCTGATCGAGACGTCCCGGCCTTCGCCTATGACGCTGTTCACGGGAACGGTCATGCGGGTGAATGCGGGCACGCTCACGGCCGCATCGAACCAGAGGCCGTCTCCGTAGAAATATGTGATATTGGCGGAAGCAGGCGCGCTCCCGGAGTTGAGCAGGCAGAGCCACTCCTGAAAGCCCTCCCGCGTGGTGCCCTCCGCGAAGTACCAGGACCGCCCGCCGGCCTTCCGCACAGCGGCCGCGGCATCCAGCAGGCCGGAGCCGAAGGAGTCATCACGGCCCGCTGCTCCGAGATCCCGGCACGTCGCCGTCAGCAGGGACGCCAAGTCAGCCGCCATAAGGTCAGGATTCAAAGAGAGCATCAACGCGGCCACCCCGGTCACCTGGGCCGCGGAAAAGCTGGTGCCTTGCGACCGGTAGAGGGAGAATCCCGAGGACGGGGAGCCCCAATTGGAGTAGCTCTCCTGGACAATCTGGGCACCGTTCAGTTCTTCTCCCCCCGGAGCTACCAGATCCACCTCAGGGCCGGTATTTGAGTAGGAGGCCCGCGCATCGTTGGCATCTGTTGCACCTACAGCTAAGACCGACGGAATGCTTGCGGGCAATTCGACCGGTCCTTTATTGTTTCCCGCAGCGGCCACGCAGAGAACTCCCCGGGAATAGGCATAATCGACCGCATCGGTTATCGTCTTAGTGGCGGTTGCCCCCGGCGATGCAGCGAGGCTGAGGTTGATGATGCGGGCCCCGTTGTCCGCAGCGTAGATGACCGCTTGGGCGACATCAAAAAGGCTTCCCTGGGCGGTAGAGTCGAGAACCCGCAGCGGCATGATGGTGCAACCGCTCGCGATCCCCGCCGCCCGGAATCCATTGTTCCACCCGGAGGCGATTATCTCGGTCACGAACGTGCCGTGCCCCAATTCATCATCCGGAAAAGGATCCTGGTCGACGAAGTCGTAGCCGGGTACGAATTGGACCCGTTCGAGGTCGGGGGCCCGGGAGAACCCACCCCGGTTCTCGAAAGCGACGCCCGTGTCCACTACCGCAACCACGACGGAGGGGCTGCCGGTGCCCGCCGCATCCCAGGCCTCCGGCATGCGGATCTTGGCCAGGTCCCACTGGTCTCGGTAGTTTGGATCGTTGGGAACCGCTGCCGCGCTTACCCGGGAATCGGGCTCCATCCAATCGAGGCCCGGTATTTTTTCAGCCATCTCGGCCATGGCCGAGAAACCAGCCGGCACATTTATGAGGATCAAGTTGCGGGCCTCCTTGACCTTCGCTATGCCCAGGCTTTCCAGTCCGCGCAGATCTTGCAACACCTGTTCAAGGCGGCCTTCTCGCGCTTTCAGGATCCATCTTTCTTTTCCGGAAGCGCTCGCCACGGACGCGCCGGCTGATTCCCCCCCGGACGGCACACTCGCCGCCGCCCGTTCAGCGGAGACGCCTGGCAACGCCTGCAGCGAGAGGAGCAACGTGACCGACAAGGTCAGGACCCATCGTTGTATGCTGCGAGATCTCAATTTCCCCACCATGTATATGATAACGTTGCGACGGCCAGGAATCATTCCACGCATAGTGAATATATCCTAACATGTACCCGGATTTAACCGCTGCCGGAGCTGAGATTACTCCATTTTTTCCGATTCGCACAAAGCGGGGAGGGCGCTACATCGTAGCGCCCTCCCTGTTATCGCCGCGAGCCGCCCGGGCTCTTTTACCAGGGGCTTCAGGCGGATTTCCGTCCGCATCTGTCGGAACCCGAAGACTCACCACCTCCGGAAAAATCAGTGCCGAAGACGGAAAAAACCCTGCTTACCTTATCGGATCCGCAGAAAGGGCAACCCTTTTCCCGGCCCTCAGACTCGCCGCCACTGCGGACGAACCTGTCGAACCTGCCGCCGCAGGCTCCGCATTTATACTCGTAAACCGGCATATCCTCTCCTTCCCGCACATCCGATGTTTGCCATAAAAATACGCGTTCCAGTAGGTCTAAAGTATGATTTTTGTCATATCGACTTTTGGAGCTAAAGCACCCCTGGCCTCGTTCCGATGGTTCTAGTGCGGGATAGAAACGACGAGCACACGCAAGGAATCCCGCAAGCTGACAAAAATTGGTCTCAAGGAGTGACTTAGGATGCAAAAGGCAGGACGCAAAAACGTAACGCACGGCTATATCCCCGTATTACTTTTCTCCCTGCTTTTGGCATGCTCCACTGTAATCCTGTCCTTGCCCCGGCCCGCCCTGGCTGCTGCTGACAGCGGTCAGGCGGGCCGCCTCATTATTAAGTTCCATGACGCAGCAGTGCAGGCGGCGGGGGTCCAGGATATGGACAAGAATGTGAAGTCCATGCTACCGGACGACCTGGCCGGCCAGGTGCAGGTGGATGTAATGTTCGACGGAACCGGTCGGGTAAACGTGCCTCAGAACTCCCTGCAGAAAGTGAAGGATCAGCTCGCCCAGTCCGGCGCCGTGGATTACGTCGAGGTCGATCAGGTGAGGAAGGCCTTCGAGGTGCCGAACGACCCGAACTATTACCGGCAGTGGAACCTTCCCTCGATCTCCGCGGATTTGGCCTGGAACGTGACGCACGGGAGCTCTTCCACCATCATCGCCATAATCGACACCGGCGTTGATTACACGCACGCGGATCTGTCCCCGAACGTGGTACAGGGTTACAACTTCGTCGCCAACAACACCAATCCCTATGATGACAACGGGCACGGCACTCACGTATCGGGCATCGCGGCCGCCGCAGGCAACAACGGCTACGGGGTTGCCGGCGTCGATTGGAATGCCAAGATAATGCCCCTGAAGGTCCTGGACGCACAGGGTTCCGGATACGACTCCGATGTAGCCAAGGCTATCCGCTACGCCGCGGATAACGGGGCCGACGTTATCAGCATGAGCCTTGGAGGCGGCGGGTACTCCCAGACCCTCCAGAACGCCATCAATTATGCTTACCA
>JAHEXQ010000169.1 GCA_023252035.1 Actinomycetes bacterium | reverse complement strand
GCCGCCAGCTCAAATAGCACGTCGATGAGGCGTTCCTTATCTCCCTTGTATAGGCCTATGGCTGCCTCAAGACACTCTACGGCCGCTTCGTAGTCGCCGGTATCGGCGAGCAGAATGCCCTTGTTGAAATAGGGATAGCCGAAGCCCGGGTCCTGCCGGATGGCCTGATCGTACAGCTCCAGCGCTCTCTGCAACTGGCCGCACTCCTTCATGACGATTCCCATCTCGTTAAGCACATCGGAATTCTCCGGGTCCTTGGCGAGGGCGATCTCGAAATAGCGCATGGCTTCCTCGTACTCGCCGCGGTCCGAGCAGATGATGCCCAGACCGTCATAGGGACGCGCATCGTCGGGGTCGATTGCGATCGAGCGGTTGAAGCGGAGAAGAGCTTCTCCCACATCCCCCTGTTCGTACAGGGCTCTCCCCAGCAGGAAATGTCCCTCGGCATCCTCTGGGAACTCATCCAGGTAGCGTCGGAAGCGGTCAACGGCCTCGTCGCAACGGCTCTCTTCAAAGAGTAGCATCCCTTGTTCCAGTAGTCTGTATGCGTCTTCCATTCCATCACCTGTTGATGACTAAATCCATTTTGCGTTTATTCTGTCCCATGAAAGATTCTATTTCACTACTTTCTTTTTCGCCAGGCGCGAAACCCTGACCAGCCCCGAGACGGGGATGATCTTGACCCCCTTGGCCTCCAGGCGGTCCAGTATGAGGTTGAGGCCCAGGGAATCCGAGACTATGTGTCCTGCCACCACCACATTCATGTTCTGCTTCTCGGCTTCCTCGCGGTGCTTCTCGGAATAGTGCATGCAGACGATGGTGCCCACACCGGCCTGCGCCAGCTTTTCCAGTGCCTGCACTGGTCCCTCGGTGCCCCCCGTCATATCTACCAAGACCTTCCCCGCTCTGTTCTCGGCACCGCCGACAATGACCACCGGGCCGGTCTTGTTCAGCGAGGCGGCTCGATATTCCGGTTGTTGCCTCAGGATATCCACAACGTCGGAGACAACTCGTGGTTTGAGCTTATCGAAGAGCTCCGACAGGAACGCGTTCACCTGGTTATCGGCCACCGTGTGCAGGCACACGAAAGGTATGTCCAGCATCGCCGCGACATCGGTGGCGCGGTTGTGGTTCTGCGGCAGGAAGCCCCTCTGTATTTCCTTCATGCGTCGGCCGATGAGCGCTTCTCCCACGTTTATAGGGACGCCGTGCTGGAACCACAGGTCCGCTTGCAGGGCCATAACCTCGTTCAGAGCAGCCAGGGCTTTGCCTTCGGGGTGATGCGAGATGATGAGGTCAATGTCGGTTCCTTTCTCTCTCAAGCGGTCCGCCAGGATTACCTCGCCTATCTCCATATCGATGCCGGCCAGCACCGTCTTGATCTCACTGCGGGGATCGCCAATGAGAATGCGCGTGTCGGCATAGGGATTTGTCAGATCCTCTGGGTCGAGGAACTCCTTCTCTTTGTCGGGAGCCCTATCGTGAGCCTCCTTGGCCTTTTTCAGCAGGCGCTCGATCTCGGCCTTTCCGCGGGGGTCCTTTTCGATTCCCATGGCCACGGCCAGATCGTATATCTCCTTCAGTCTCATACAAACTCTCCTTACGCTAATAGCCTCACGCGGAAACCACGCCACCTATTATCTAGAAAAGCTCCGCCTGTTCTGCACAACCGAAGCGGCCTCCGCCCAGTACCTTCCTTATGCGCACCACCATTTCGTCGATATCAAGGCCTGCCTCATCCCGGATACTGCGGCGCAGCATGGGTCCGACTTTCTCCATAGCGTGCAGCATATCCTCGAGCAGGTCGAGCGCCATGGAGGCCTCCATGGTCTCTTCCGGCTCGACCATATCCCTGAGAATGGACTCGCCGGAGCGAGAGGCGATGATGGGTTGGGAAAGTCCCTCAAGGAAGACCAACGTTCGCCGCGCCGGACCGCGATCCATCTCGATAGGTTCAAGCCCGACGATCTTTTCGGCGCGACAGAATTTTCCGTAACCCAGCGGCACTATCTCGTTCTGGCGGACTTTCACAGCCTACCTCCTTAAAGCCGACGCCCGGCTGCAACAATTATAACACCGCAGCAGGTTGGGACCGGCGAGACGCTGGCGATCCCGCAACGCTATATAAGGATATCGTTGACATCGCGCCGAGGCCTGGGCGGAGGTTTCTCCGCCGGATAGCCAACTGGCAGCAGCGCCAGCGGAATGGCGTATTGGGGCAGGCTCAAGTATTCGGCGACGGCGGCAGCGTCAAAGGCACGCACCCAACAAGTTCCGAGACCTAGTTCCGTGGCCCTCAGCACTATGTGCTCAACCGCTATAGCCACGTTTATCGCCGCGTTCAAAATCTGCCTCTCCTCCCCCAGTTCCTGATCGCTCGAGCCCCGTGCCATACGGAGCAGCATCTCCAGGTTGGGTCTCACTTTTCCCACCGTTATCAGCTGCATGGTGGTCTTCAGGCGATCCTTAAAGGAAAGCAGATCAGCGCAACAGACTATCACGGCTGAGGCCTCCTCCACGAAACGCTGGTTGAAGGCGAAGGTGCGCAGCTGCTTCTTCTCCCCCGGTGCCGTGATCACCCTGAATCTCCAGGTCTGTAGATTTGAGGCGGAAGGAGCGAGACGCGCAGCCTCCAACAATTGCTCAATGGTGTTGCGGTCGAGCTCCGCCGGCGCGAACCGCCGAATGCTGCGGCGCATCCTGATGGCCTCCTCGACATTCATGGGATTTCGCCTTCCTTTGCATTGGTTACATCTTGGGCCGGCGCAACCATTCCAGCAGTTGCTCCAGGGCCATGGTGTTCAGAACGTCTTCCGGTTCCAGCCAGCCCCGCCGTGCCGTCGCCACTCCGTAAAACATGTATTCCAGGTGCTCCGCTCTGTGGGCGTCGCTGCCCAGCGCGATCTTGACGCCCAGTTGCCTGGCCCGCAGGAGGTACTCGTCGGCCAGGTCCAGGCGATCGGGAAAAGAGTTCAACTCGAGAGCCGTCCCGGTCTCCGCGGCTCTCTGCAGGACCGCATCCATGTCCACCTCATAGGGAGGACGCTGCCCTATGACCCTGCCCGTGGGGTGCCCGATTATGCGAACATGGGGATTCTCCATGGCTTGCACCATACGGCGGGTCAGTTGCTCCCTCTCCTGTCGAAATCCGCCATGAATAGACGCGATGGTGAAATCCAGTTCCGCCAGCACATCCTCATCGTAATCCACTTCTCCGTCGTTGCCGATGTTCAGCTCACTGGCGGCCAGTAGATAGGGGCCCGCCTTGCGGTTGAGAGCTCGGATCGCCTCGATCTGATCCAGGATTTTCGATGTTGTAAGGCCTCTCGCTACCTTCAGGTTCTCGGCATGATCGGTGATGCCTAACCAGGCATAACCCAGGGCTGAAGCCGTTTCGCGCATATCCTCAAGGCTGGAGTAGCCGTCACTCGCCTGCGTGTGAACGTGAAAGTCGCCGGCGATATCCTCGCGGCCCACCAGAGACGGCAGGGTCCCTTCCAGGGCGGCTTCCAACTCACCTCGGTTCTCGCGAAGCTCCGGCGGGGGGGTTCCCAAACCCATGGCCTCATAGACCGAGGTCTCGTCGGCACCGGCCAGTTTCTCGCCGTTCTTAACCAGGAAGACCCCGTATTCGTTAACCTTTAGGCCTTTCTTCTTGGCGATCTCCCTCAAGCGTACGTTATGCGGCTGGGAACCCGTAAAGTATTGCAGGGCGGCGCCCCACTGGTCCGCCTCCACGACGCGCATGTCCACCTGGATACCTTCGCGGGTGAGAATCGAACTCTTGGTATCGCCCCGGGCGATGACCCGCTCCACTATAGGAAGGCCGCAGAAGATCTCCATCAGTTGCTTAGGGCTATGCCAGGTAGCGAGGACGTCTATGTCCCCCACCGTTTCCTTCATGCGCCGCAGGCTTCCGGCTCGCTCCGCCACTAATCCGGGCAGAGCCTCTCGCAGTCCCCCGAGGATCTCCCCTGATATCTGGTAGGCTTGCGGCAACAGCAACCTACCTGCATGCGCCTGCATGAGTCTGATGCCCTCGAGGATGTTTTGTTCCACCCTGGGGCCCAGTCCTTTGAGGCCCGCAATCCTGTGCGCCTCCGCCGCCCCCTGCAAGTCAACGACGCTGCGCACGCCCAGTTCATCGTAGAGGAGCTTTGCGCGCCTGGGCCCCAGGTTGGGTATCTTCAGCAAGGCCACTAGTTCGATGGGCATCTCGTCCTTCAGCTCCTCGAGACGTGCGATGAGTCCGGTGCGATTGTACTCGGATATCTTTTTGGCTATCCCCTCTCCTATGCCGGGAAATTGTCTGAGTTTCTTGACATCATCGATGCCGAGGACGGATTCTCCGATGGAACGTATGGTTTCGGCTGCGCGCCGGTAGGCCAGTACCTTGAAGCGCAGCTCACCCTTGATTTCGTCGAGGTCGGCTATCCGTTCGAAGAAGCTGGCTAGTTCGTCGACGCTGCCCATGCTGCACTCCAGACGTAAGATTGACAAAAGGGTCTGTTGTCAACTTGCTCTGCTCCGGTCAGCGCGAGTCCAGAAAACTGTCCATGAGGCGCTCGCGCTCGCCTTTAACCCAGCGGCGCGCCTCTTTCAGTGCCGCGGCCACCCGGACGGGCGCGGTGCCGCCCGGCAGTGCACGCGCCGCTAGAACCGCCTCCAGGCTGATGGAGTCGAAAA
>JAHEXQ010000168.1 GCA_023252035.1 Actinomycetes bacterium | reverse complement strand
AATCGGCCGGAGGCGAGCGCTTCCGCCAGCGCCGCCTCGTCGACAACCTCACCCCGGGCCAGGTTCAGCAAGATAGCGCCGGGTTTCATCATGGCCAGTTCGGCCTCCCCGATCAGCTTCTCCGTCTGCAGCGTAAGCGGGACATGGAGCGACACTATATCGGATTCCCGGATCAGATCCCCCATCTCTCTGTAGGACACGTTCAGCTCCGTCTCCCTCTCCGCTGCCAACCGGCGCGGATCGTGATAAACGACGCTACAGCCGAAACAGCGAGCGCGTGCGGCAACCTCCTGGCCGATGCGGCCCATGCCCAGGATGCCGAAGACCTTTCCCTGCAATTCCCTGACACCCATGCCGAACATCTCCATCTGCCCCCAGTGGCCTTCACGCGTGCGCTCGTGCGCGTACAGGCCTTTCTTGAGAAGGCAAAGCATGAACATCATGGTGTGCTCGGCCACACCCACCACATTAGCACCCGTGGTGTTGGACACAGGTATACCGGCCCGCCGCGCGGCCTCGACGTCGATATGCTGATACCCGATGGAGGGCTGCTGGATCAACTTTAGCCGCTTCGCCCCCTCAACCATCTCAGCCGTCACCGGCCACTTGAAGGTGAAATCCCCCAGGACCACATCGGCCTGGGAGAAAAACTGCACGACCTGGTCCATGCTCTCCGATTCCAGCGCATGTACCTCGATATCCATCTCGGGCAGCAGCATTTCCAGCACGGCGCGAAACCCCTCGGCCGGAATGGGCGACATGCAGAGAAGAAAGGATCTATCTTTTTCCGTGTTCATGTCTCAGCTCCTTCGCCTTGGAGGATCCGTTGCTCTGACGCCTGCCCTAAGCGCCTATCGAATCCCCATACCTGGAAGTCGCTTCGCGCCGCTGCGCCAGCCTTTGGTTGCCGGTCATGGCCAGCACGGCTTTCAGTCTATCCACCATTTCCAGCGGGTTGAACGGCTTGGTTATGTACCCGTCCGCGCCCATCTGCCAACCCTTGGCCACGTCCCTCTCCTGCACCTTCGCGGTGAGCAACACGACGGGGAGATCTCTTGTAGCCGGATCCGACCGCAACATACCAAGCACATCCCAACCGTCCAGCTCCGGCATCATCACGTCCAGCAGAACCAGGTCCGGAGCTCTCTCCTCGATGAGCTGCAGAGCCTCTTCCCCACCCCAGGCTTCTTCGACCTCGAAGCCCTCGAGCTCCAAGTTGATCTTGACTAGTCCGGTTACCAATGGGTCGTCATCCACAACCAGAACCTTGGACATCTCTCGCTCCCATCCAGGTTGCACCACGGCATTCCGTCACTCTTCCGCCCTTACTCCAATATTAGTAGATTTGGTGCTCGGTAAGAACTATACAATCCGGTTTCTGTTATATTGTAACGCATTTGTAACGTGCCGAATCGGCGGGCAGAGCGGGACAGTTCCGGGTCAATAGCATTAACTTGCGCTAAACATATTCCCTTCCGTTCCGAACCGGTTTAATATTGTGGAGTCAAGAGTAATCGGAGCTTATTCGAAGCCACCTTAATCTGGCGACACACTCAAAGCACTCTACTGCTTACTTACCATTAAGAGAGGAGACGATTTTGATGGGTAACTATCTGTTCGAGCCTGTCCACGATGATTTCCGCAAGACAGTGCGGGAGTTCGTCGAGGCGGAGATCATCCCGAATGTGGACGCCTGGGAAGAGGCGGAGGAATTCCCCATAGAGCTGTTCAAGCGCATGGGCGAACTGGGATTTTTAGGGATGCAGTATCCGGAGGAGTACGGAGGGGACGACGATATCCTGGCCGAGGCAGTCCTGCACGAGGAACTGGCCAGATGCGGATCGGCCGGCACCGCCGCCGGAATCGGCGCGCATATAGCCATAGCCATGCCGCAGATAAAGTACTTCGGGACGCCCGAGCAGAAGGAGAGGTACCTGGTGTCCGGGATCAAGGGCGAGAGTGTGGGTGCGCTGGGCATCACCGAGCCCAACACCGGTTCCGATGTGGCGGCTATCCAGACCTACGCCGTAGCCGACGGTGACGGCTGGATCATCAACGGCTCCAAGACTTTCATCACCAACGGAGCACGCGCTGACTGGGTGGTGCTGGCGGTCAAGACGGACAAGGAAAAGGGACATGCGGGAATAACCCAGTTCCTGGTGGATACGAATACCGCCGGTTTTGAGATGACGCGCCGCATCCACAAGCTGGGCTGGCGTGCTTCCGACACGGCCGAGCTCGCCTTCACCGACATGCGCGTCCCCGGCGATGCTGTGCTCGGCACCGTGAACCAGGGATTCTTGCAGATAATGCGCAACTTCGCCTGGGAGAGATTGACCATGTCCCTGGGCGCCGTCTCCGGCGCCCAGTTCGCCTTCGATGCCGCCCTGGCCTATGCCAAGGAACGCGTCGCCTTCGGCAAGCCCATCTTCAGGTTCCAAGCCATATCCCATATGCTAGCGGATATGGCCACCGAGATTGAAGCGGGCCGCAACCTGACCTACTACGCCCTGAAGCTCTACAAGGAGGGTGGCCAGCCCTTCCGCGAGGTGGCTATGGCCAAGCTCTTCACCTGCGATATGTGCGTTCGGGTCACCGACAGGGCTCTGCAGATCTTCGGCGGATATGGCTACACCGAGGAATATCCCATAGCGCGCGCTCTGCGCGACGCCCGCCTTGGCCCTATCGGCGGTGGAACCTCCGAGATCATGAAGGACATCATCGCCAAGACCTACGCATAATCCTTACATTGGGGACAGGACTTAAAGTAAGGAATAGTGGCCGCCGGTCCACCCTCCGAAGTCGAAGTACTGCGACCGCTCGGCTACAATACCCGGGCCCGAGGTGACCTTGATCCGGGCGGCGAGCCGGAGATCCGGGCCGGCATGCGTGTTCACTACGAGGGTCACCCGGCCGTTCGCAGGGATAACAAAACTCTCGGGAGCAAGCTTGCCTCGCTCCTGCGTGTAATAGGTGACCTGCACCATGGAATCGCTGCTGTTCGGGTTCTGCAGACAGAGATATTCGTGCCAGGCGTCGCCCGTAGACCCTTCGGCAAAGAGCCACTCCGTCGATACCTCCCGCGCGCCGATGATGCAACTTCCTCCCGTCCAGTCCGCCCCGTAACCGCGGTAATCGAAATAGATCACTCGCTCGGCCAGGAAGGGCGAAGCGCTGGATACCTTGATGGAGACGTCCTTGTCGGCTCCCACCACGTCCTTCACGAAAACGGTCTGGCGCTTCCCGGCATCCACCGAGAAGATGCGGGTCACGGGCGCCCCTTGACCCTGCCCCGGTTCGAAAACCGCATTCACCTGTATGCGCGAAGAACCCGGGTTCTGCAGCGTGAGATACTCGTCGAATCCGCTCCGGGTCGTACCCTCGGCGAAGAGGTATTGATTGGCTAGCAGCGGCGCTCCTACCACGCTGTGCCCGCCGGACCAGCTCATCCCACCTTCCCCGCCCGCGTAGTTGAAGTACATGGAGCGTTCCGCAATCACCGGCACGGTGGACTTGAGCTGCAGGGAGTTCTGGTAGGCTCCGCCCAGGAGGTCGTTTACCCGGAAAGTGGCGCGGGAGTTCGCGGGCACGATATAACCCGCCAGGCTCACCGGGCCGTTCTCCTGGGTTTGGAAGTCGAACATTACAGCGGCCGGCCGGCTCTGGCCGTTCAACACACAGACGTACTGGTCGAAACCGGCGCCCGTATAGCCCTCCGCGAAATTCCAGTTCACGCTGGGACCCATGGAGCCGTACGCATCCGACCCCCCGCTCCAGGCGCCGAGGTAATTGAAGTACATGGGCCTCTCCACCTCTATGGCACCATCCGCCTGTACGATAACGGAGACGTCTCGACCCGGACCTACGGTGCCGTTGACATCGAGGGTAGTCCGCGACTCCGGAGGCAGAGCGACCTGCTGCACCTGGCTGGTCCCATCGGCGAAGAGATACTTGATGATGACGGCCGCCTGGCTCTCCTGCGGGTTGAAGAAGCACAGGAACTCCTGGAAACCGTCTCCCGTATGCCCCTCGGCGAAGTACCTGGCCCGGTCGGCCGTTCGTAGAAGCGTCGCGCCGTCGCCGGCCGCCCAGGCGATGTTTCCGTCTACAGCACGCAGGCTCGCAAGGTCCGCGCGTGTGGTGGAGTCCTGTTTAACCCAGTTCGCTCCTCCATCCGTGGTCTTGAGCACCACGCCTCTCTCCCCCGAGGCCCAGGCCGACTGCGCATCGACGGCCGAGATATCCGTGAGAGCCACCGTTACACCCGGGCTTTGCGCCGTCCAGTGGAGCCCCCCGTCAGCGCTCTTGATGACCGATCCTCGATCACCCACTGCCCAGAGCGTATCCGCGTCGGCCGCCGAGACGCCATGTAGCGAAACGGCGGTACCGGTCACCTGGGGCGTCCAGTGGGCTCCCCCATCGGCCGTGAAGAGCATGGTCCCCGCATGGCCGGCCGCCCATGCCGTATCGGCGCTCAGCGCGTAGATAGCATACAAGTCGTCCGCCGTGCCTGAGGTCTGATCCATCCAGTGCTCGCCGCCGTCCACGGTTTTCTTGATGATACCCCCGTCCCCCACCACCCATGCGGTCATGGCGGCGGTGGCCCAGAGGCCGGTGAAAGAGGTCCTGCCGTCGTCGTACTGGGTTCTCCAGGTCGCACCGGCATCGACGGTGCCCAGGATGATGCCGGCTTCGCCGACGGCCCAGGCTACG
>JAHEXQ010000167.1 GCA_023252035.1 Actinomycetes bacterium | reverse complement strand
TGCTCAGCCTGCTTAACGAAGCTCGCATCGAAGACGGGCTCCCGCCCCTGTACGCGGAAGAGCAATTAACGGGCGTGGCGCGCGACCTCTCCACCGAGATGGCCCAGTACGGATTCTTCAGCCACGACTCCCCCTACTCCGGCACCTTCGAACAGCGTATCGCTTCGCACGGCATCGCCGGATGGCTTCAGGCGGGAGAGAACATCGCGCTCGCCCACGATGCGGACACCGCCTTTCAGGACCTCATGGCGAGCGCCGCCCACCGCGACAATATGCTGAATCCACGCTACAACTGCGTGGGTATCGGTATCGTGCCCGGCGCCGGCGGGCTTCTGTTCACCCTGGATTTCATGGAGTTCGCGACCATCCCGGCCACCGCTGACTTCGCCTCGGTCCCGGGAGGGGACAGTTTCGCCACTTACATCCTGATGTCAAACCCCGGGGACACCACCGCCGGCGTCACCGTCAAGTTGCAGAAGGAAGACGGGGCCCAGCAGCAATTCAAGTTCTACATCCGAGGCCACAGTCGCTATACGCTACCGCTCACGCGGGAGCAGCAGGGCAGCTTCTCCTTCTCCTCGACGGTCAGCAGCAACGTGCCCATCGTGGCCGAACGTGCCATGTACTTCTCGTACTCGGGACGCGACGGGGGTCACGACTCCATGGGCGCCCCTACTACCGGCCGCCAGTGGTATTTCGCTGAGGGTTACACCGGGGGCAATTTCGACACCTACCTGCTCATCCAGAATCCGGGCTCGGGGGCGGCGAAAGTTTCTCTGCGCTTTATGCGGGACGACGGCACAACCGTAACGCTGAATCTGGCCGTGGCGGCCAGCAGCCGCGCCACCGTGCACGCGGACGAGGTGCCCGGCCTCGAGAACGCCGCCTTCTCCACCCAGGTGACCTCGGATGTGGCTGTCGTGGCCGAACGCGCCATGTACTTCTCCTACCTGGGGCGCGGCGGCGGGCATGATTCACTGGGAGCCGGGAGCCTTTCCACATCCTGGTATTTCGCCGAAGGGTACACCGGCGGCGACTTCGATACTTACGTGCTGCTCCAGAATCCCAGCGCTGCTGCCACAGATGTGACCCTGAACTTCATGCGGGAAGACGGGTAGGTCGTGCCGCTGACCGTGCAGGTACCGGCCCTCTCCCGCTATACCATCCACGCTGACGGGATACCCGGTCTCGCCGATGCAGCCTTCTCCACGCAAGTGAGTTCAGATCTGGCCATCGTGGCCGAACGCGCCATGTACTTCTCCTATGCGGGGCGCGATGGGGGCCACGACTCCGTAGGAGCACCGGGGTTATCACCGGCCTGGTATTTCGCGGAAGGATACACGGACGGCGGGTTCGATACATATATACTGCTGCAAAACCCGCAGAGCAGAACGGCGGGAGTGAACCTGAGCTTCATGCTGGAGGACGGGAGCACTGTTCCCCTGCACGTCGATATCCCCGCTTACACGCGCTGCACCGTGCATGTGGATGAGCTACCCGGGCTGGGCAATGCGGCTTTCTCCACCCATGTCACTTCCGACCTGGCCATCGTGGCCGAGCGCGCCATGTACTTCAACTACCTGGGCCGCTCCGGCGGGCACGACTCCATGGGCGCCACCGGCCTCTCCCCCATCTGGTATTTCGCCGAAGGCTGTGTCAGATAGGCGCTTTCGCGGTCCCAGCTTGGCCAATCCGTCCCGCGCCTTCACATCCCAAAGCGGGTATGTATAATAGTCTGGTGGATAAAAACTGAATAGAATCCAATTTTTCGTGCGCCCGTAGCTCAATGGCAGAGCAGGGGACTCTTAATCCCAAGGTTGGAGGTTCAAGTCCTCCCGGGCGTACCATTCTTATCCCAGCTCAAAGACCCGTAACATCCAGAAGAAACAAATAACCTCAGCATCGCAAATTCCGTGACAACAATATGACAACACCCTTGACTTCATTATGCTTTCTTCCACTTCTCTTCTGGTATGCGGACAAGGCCATTCTTTGGGAAGACGAGTGCATCAGCTCGCATCATTGAGTCGCCAAGGCCTTCTTGGATTAAGTGGCTGGATGTGTTCAAGGTCATCGTGGCCGAGGCATGGCCTAGCGCCCGCTGCAGCGCTTTGATGGAAGCTCCGGAAGCCAACATGATAGAAGCAAAGCTATGCCTTAGGCTCTTGGGGGTTACCCTCTTGAGGCCAGCTTGTTTTAGAACCTCGTTGAATTCCTTTCTGACATTAGAGTGATCCCATGGCTTCCCGCCCTGTGTTGCGAACAACAGGTCGTCCGGCTCACACTTCGCTTTATTCTCCCGGTATTCACTCAAGATCGCCTTAAGGGATGGCAGCATTGGGACGGCTCTCCGACTGCTGCTAGTCTTCGGGTCTTGGATACCGCCCCAATATTCATACGCCCTCTCTACGAGCATGGCATTGGCCTCAAAGTCCACGTGATTCCAAGCCAAAGCAAGAGCTTCGCCTTGCGGCCAGTCTGGCCACGATCTGGCCGTCCTCTTCGCTCACCTTTTCTACCCGGTGCCCCTTCAACCCCAGCGTCTTATGGATTAGACTCGAGATGCGCATTCTCCCTCCCTGTATTCTGGTTGGTTTGCAGTTAACCAGAATCTAGAGGGAGAATGCCTTCATGACAAGGTTTGCTCGGCTTTAGCTACCCACAGATTCTTGTGAGGACCCAATTTTTTACACACAACAATCATGCTGGGTTTAGCCTTACCGACCTACCTCATTCTTAGTACGAACGTATGTTGAGCTGTCCTTATCATCCGAAGGTTTATGTCGCTGGACAACTCTGCCAGGCTAGATTGGTAATATATGGGTCAGTCCGCTTAAACAGAGAAGAATTACCGGGAGGCACTAAGATGACAGATGAGGCGGCTCTGGCTAATGGACTTCATGCGCTCATTCGCATTGTTGTTCGAGAGGCTCTCGCCGAAGTTGAAAGCGTCCTTTCCTTGCGAGGGGCAACAGAAGAGAACGTGATCAATCACCAGGAGGTTAAGGAAAACTCATCCGAAAAGAGACTTGTCTCTGCTTCAATCATGGCAGAATATTTGCAGATGCCAAAATCTTTTATATGGAGCCAGACTCGTTCCGGGAAGATTCCTCATTACAAAGTCGGCAGGTGCTACAGGTATGATCTCAAGGAGGTAGCTGAAGCATTAAGAGCCGTGGTTCCTGAGCCCTAGTCACCGGTTCGGATGAAAGCGGCTCATCCTTATGGATGCCGCATGTCGGCCGTTCTGGAACAGCCTGGCTGATGTACAATGGTCGCATGAGTACCGCAGGAAGCAAGGGAGAGGAACATCTTCCCCCGTACGGATCTGCACGGGACCTTCCCCGTTTTAGGGAGTTACAGGAGGGTCTTCAAGCCGCCAAAGTCGCCGTCTCATTGCTCGAAAACGACCAGGGATCAAAGATTCCCGAACTCGAGCATGAGCTTGAACGGATCGTCAACATTGTTGACCAGTTCTATGCCCGGCTCGGAACCCGAAATTGGATTTTCCACGATTGCCTTTCTCTGGATGCGATTGAGTCAATCTTGAATGAAACGAAAGATCCGGATGAGTCAGAGAAGCGGTTAATTGGACTATATCATGATGAAGAGTGGATGGAGTTCTGGATGAATCGTATCTCTTCCATGGCCGGTCTGGACCAACGCAGGCATCAAATCGACCGTGCGTGGACGCATTACAACAGGGACGAATTCGATAGCTGTGTGCTACATCTTATTGCCGTTATGGACGGTTTTGTGAATGACTTCCAGCCGTCTTTACGAAAAGGCTTACAGGCTAGAGAGCCCGAGGAAATGGCGGCCTGGGATAGCGTAGTTGGCCATCATCTAGGCCTTACGCATGCTCTCGAAACCTTCGGCACAACGATTAAGAAGCGAATCGATGACGAGGTCTACGAACTTTATCGGCATGGAATCGTTCACGGCTCTGTTCCAAGGTTTGATAATGTGATCGTGGCGACTAAAGCGTGGAATATGCTTTTCGCCGTTGCTGACTGGGCGGTGGCCACAACCAAATCGAAGGAACCAGAAGACCCAGAGCCGACACTCCTCGATCTCCTTGCCCATCTGGAAGAACAAAAACTTATTGATGAGATGCTGAACGCATGGCAATCATCCAGCTATAGAGCTGGCGATGGCGGATTCGAGCATCTCGAGATTTTTCGTCTAACGGAACAGTTCATGGAAGCATGGAGAGGGCATAACTTCGGCAACCTTGTCCGATTTAGCAGTCGGCAAAGGGCCGCAGGGAAAGAGCAAAACCAGCTTGCAGGTGAAATGCGTGCACGGTTCGATACATCCGAGTTGACTGAATTCGAGATCACGGATATCGAAAACTGTGCTCCCGTTATATGGGTAGTACGGGGCACTGCTACTGTTAATGGACGGGGCGGATTGTTCGAATGCCGATGGATATTTGAAGATGGCGATGGAAATCCGGCTGTAGGTCAACGCCCTGGTGAATGGAGGCTTGCCTTCTGCAGCCCATCGGTCTGGAGAAGATCCGGCTAAGCCTAGGGACATGTTCCCTAAACCCCCTACGACTTTTCGCCTACGGGGTTGCTTTGGCAACAAACAGAGAGTCAATTACATCTTTAGCTCCTTAGCCATCAAAGTGCTTGCCACATATACGCCACATAAACAGGATGCAACATGAAAGAGCAAGAGAGATTATCGAGGAACAAGTATCCTTTTCAGCCCGCCTCAGGAGCGGAATACAAGCCATCAAGGTATA
>JAHEXQ010000166.1 GCA_023252035.1 Actinomycetes bacterium | reverse complement strand
TCTCCTCAACGCCTGGAAGCAGATATCAGCCGAGAGCATCCTGGGCATGAAGAAGCAAAAAGGCTAGTTGAGCTGGGAACTTAATTCGGAGATATCTGTTCTGAGATGTGCGGAATGAGAGGCAGGAGCTATTGCCCGCTATGCTAACCTATATGGCGCTCAACCCGTCTGGGCTCTCCGTGTTGCCGACCAAATGAAGGCTGATGATGACCGCGTGCCGTACGCTCACTTTGATCGTCGTGGTTCCAGTGGCTATCTGCGGAGCCGCGGTGTACTCGCCTCCAGCGGCGCGCGCGGGCATGGAAGCCGGCTACGATCGTCCGCAGCGCCAGGCTGAGCGCGAGCCACGCCAGCCAGGTCTTTCTTACGCCGATATCCTTCCATCACGCCGCATGCGGGGATATTCATCAGCAATCCTACCCTCGGCACGGAGCCGACCAGCGGCTCCCTCGCTCTCCAGAGTGGCGTATTGAGGGGAGCGTGCAATGAAGATATGTTGTAGTTCTGGTAGTACATATATGGTGCATATTGATTCTGCCAATATGTGTAATTCCAAATGACTGTGTTACCCGCAATGCTCATGCTCTTCTCTTGGCCGGATGCCAATGCTGGAATTACGACCGCTGGCAAGAGGCACAAAACTAATACCAGAACGACCAGAACCCGACTGATTTTCCGCCACACTCGATGCTCCCATGGGGACAGGAGCGAAAGGAGATCGGAAATGAACCTTAATTCCGTCACCAAAGGCGCGGAAGTCATCGTTATTGCAGAGGCCCATGTATTCAGCGGAACCGTTACCGAAAAGCGCGTTGGTGAACGCACTCTCGTTCTTCGAGATGTGTGGGTCGAATACGGTAACGTCGGCGAGCAAGTTGAAGAGGTCCGATTTAACACGGATCTAATCACAGCAGTGATAAAGCCAGCTAAGGATGATAGAGATTTGTTCATGCGCCTATATAAGGGCAGGGAGGGTAAGACGGATTAATGCCCGCCTACTCCAAGTACACCGACTTCAAGCGCACGACTGACGGCTTCTACAGCTACACCGTAGACGGTAAGCAGAAGTGGGGCTACGAGAAGAAGCACCGCGGCGCCAGGCGGCGGCACGAGGGCTTCGACACCAAGACGGAAGCCCGCGCGGATCGCAAGGCCTGGATGGACCGGCTCGACGCCCTGGGCGGGAATGCCTCGAGGCTGACGGTTAAAGAGCTCTGCGACGAATGGCTTGTCGCTCATACTCCGGAGATCAAGGAATCCACCCGCGCGGAGTACGAGAAGGATCTGCGCAATCACATAACGCCCGCCCTGGGGGAGTTCGCGATCTCAGAGCTGCGGCCGGCGCACGTCTCCGATCTTCTCACAGAGATAGCCTCCGGGACCTACAGGCGGTCGGAAAAGGGGCCCGGATATAAGCGTACCAATCTACGGCAAACCGCGCCCTGGCGCCGCTGCGGGCCGCCCTGGGATTTGCCGTACGCATGGGCTACGTCCCCTACAGTCCGGCGGCAAACGTGAAGCGCCTGCCCGAGAGACCGCGCGAGAGACGGTTTCTCACAGCGGCCGAAGCACGCAAGATGCTAGACGTCTGCGAAGGCCGGGACCTGGCGCTGGTAGCCATGGGGCTTGGCTCCGGGATGCGGGAAGGGGAAATCGTCGCCCTCAAATGGGGGGACTTGGATCTCGAGCGCTCGATCGCCATGGTGTGCCGCACCTTTTCGCACGGCCGCATCGGTACGCCCAAGGATCACCAGGTGCGCGGGGTCGTGCTCCCCGAATGGCTCCGGCTCACGCTCATCGACTACTTCCGCGCATCGGGCAGTCCGGGCCCGGAGGCCTGGCTGTTCCCTGCGCCAAGGGACAAGCGCGCAAAGAAGGGGCACCCTTGAAGAAAGGGGGTCCCATCCGGGGAGACGTCGCCTATAAGCGGTTCCTGGCGGCCGCGGGCAGGGCCGAGATCTCCGGAGCCAACTTCCACGGACTCCGCCATTCCTACGCGAGCTTGATGCTCGATGCCGGCGCCGTGCCGCTCGCCGTGGCCGAGCTCCTGGGCCACGCGAACACGGACACGACCCATAAATTCTATGCTCATTTCATCCGCGACCATGAAGGCTTGAAGGCCGACGTCGACAAGTGGCTGGACCTGGCGCCACGAAACCGCCACGATGGACCAAGCCAAGCAAATGTTGATGGAGAACAGGAAAAGAGCATCTGAACTGCTAAAAGAAGTGGCACGCCCGGAGGGAGTCGAACCCCCAACCTACAGATCCGTAGTCTGATTCTGGGCCTTACCTGGTATTATCCGGCTTTCCTTGTTCTTATCTCTTGCTCCCTGTTTTTGGCTCCAGGACTGGGCCGAAAAGGGAGACTGGTTGCCCGATATTCTCTCTTGTTCTTTCTTAGTGCATCCTGTTCATGTGGCGTATATGTGGCAAGCTACAGGCAAGATTCCCCGCACGTTATTAATTCCCAGCTAATTTCAGTTGCGCTGATGAGGACTCCGCGCAGAAACGCGTTTGACATGCGGGGCAACTGTCCCCGGACAACGGGAAAACACGCGGTTAAGGATCGATGCGCCCAACCTTGTGGCGACAGGGTGATGAGGTCGAAGCTCGAAGCGGAAAGGATATTCCTGGCAGAAGCGCAAACCTCGGCAATTGTCAGCTCTGCTGCCAGTTTGTTCTTAAGGAGTAATTTTAGGAGCGCTGCGAAGTCACGGTCATCCTCGACCGCCAATATCTGTAGCGCGTCTCCCCGTTCCATATTGCCACCTGACTGGCGAGATTGTCAGTTTCGGTACCCTCTACACAATTTAACCATAAGCCTATAAAGGATCAATCGGTTTCCCGCTCCGGCTGGTGGCGCGGGGCCGACTGGGCTATAAGTGGGTAAACGGCATCGAGGTCATCGAGTTGACTTGATCTGTATGTCCTACCCCTTATCGCAAGAATGCTTGGCATCCAACTCAAGCAGATAAGGAGCCACAAAACCTTCATACTCTTTTTTCTTCTCGTCCGGTAAATCTTGCCATCCTGCGATCCTACCGTAACACCTTTTAGAGCCACACATGCACTGCTGCGGGAAATGGTCGATAGTATAGTTTCTCATAGCATAATCGAACGTTATTTCTTCGTTAAGACTGATGTCTTTTCTAGCAATGAAATCATGGGCGCCAGTTTCATTTACCCGGATACCACAGTTGGGGTCACAGGAATGATTGACCTTACTTATTAATCCGGCGTGAAGTACATACTCGTTTTCGCTTATCTGTGAAGCATGAGTGTGATTCCCACTCAGCACTTCTTCAATAATCCCAACCATTACTGTGTCACCAACCTTAAAAGGTTGAGTGGCGAAAATCCCTTCGCCCTTTCCCGGCGATTCCCTTAATTCAAACCCATCATCCGTATCTAGTTCGCGTAACATCTTTTCGTCTCCTTTAGTCCGGTATTCCCCCTATGCTGCCCCCAACGCCAACATCCTATCACGATTCCGGCCTTTCCCGTGTACCGCACCCGGTTGCCCGGACACGACTTTGCGGCCTGAATCAAGCAGCCGCCCTATACCGGGCGCCATAGTTCAGTCAATACACCCCTTTTACCGACTAAGCAGCTGCTACGGTGCGTATCTCACCACGTCATGTCCCCCGTCCCAGCCCGTGGAGTTGAAGTGCAAGGGGCGCTCGCAGCTGATCCCGGGATCTGAAGCCCCGGCCGGGGACCTAAATTGAGGTGTCTACGGAAACGGGGCAACTCCAACTCCAGGATACCTTCGACCTTGGGGTACATGCCCTCTTTCTTCTTGTGGCTGCGGCGCGGTGGCAGTGGGGATCCTGGCTAATGGAGGCATATCACTGGGACGCTGGGCGTCTGGCGCGGTCGCACTGGGCGGCAAAGTGAGGGGGGCTATCGCTATAGGTCAGGATGCAGCCGGTGCGGTTGCCATGGGTTCATGCAGAGCCGAAGGCGCCCTGGCCTGGACGCCTGGAAAGAATAGCTAGAAAGACCTCTCTAGCGTGCCCGTCTAGAAGCGTCTGGCGTGGTCGCGCAGTCCCGGGACATCGCGCCGCGTGGGCACGTCTCTGACCCCGCTCCAGTGGGCGGGAAATCCCGCTTTAGGCTATTCTTCTCTCCGAGAATCATGAAGGAAAAGGGCTTATATGAGTTAAACTGTCCCGAAATGGTCCCTAAGTTTGTGCCGCTGCAATGCTTTTCTCCTTACATTATAAGAAAATAAAGAATCGATGAAAAGCAAGCCTGTATCCATAATCTTCCGGCTCAAGGCGGAGGAAGACGGCGCTAAGAGCCCGCAGAAGAGATGGAATCGTACGAAAGATAGGAAACATCTTACTTCAGATTAAGACGGCAGAATTATCGACTTTCAGATTATTAAAGACTGTTAAGGCAAAAACCGTCAGCTGCCCTCAAAGCCTCTGAACTACGAATAGAAATGGCACGCCCGGAGGGAGTCGAACCCCCAACCTACAGATCCGTAGTCTGTCGCTCTGTCCAATTGAGCTACGGGCGCGCGCAACTACCAAAAGATATTATAGCCTCAAAGGTTTTCAAAGGCATACCGCGCAACTGGCATCAGGGGAGACGCCTAGCCTGAGTTTCCGCTTTACGTTCTTAGAGAAGCATAAAACACCTGCAAAGAGGGGGTTTTCAAGAGGATCGAGTGTATTACCCTCTACCGCACGCTGGCTGCTTCACCTATCTGAAGGAGTTCGACGAGCTTCCTCTGACGGGGGGACATGCGGCTCAGGGTGACGTGGT
>JAHEXQ010000165.1 GCA_023252035.1 Actinomycetes bacterium | reverse complement strand
GAAACGTGGTCTTCGGCAACGACGAAGGAAAGGTCTCTTGCGTGAGTCCCAGTGGATCGAAGGTATGGGAATGGGCCGATGCTCAGAAGAAGCCCCTGCAGGGAGGATTTGCGGTAGATAAGGAAAACAACATCTATTTCTCGAACACCTCGGGGGTCTTGAGGTCCCTCAGCGCTCAAGGAGCGGAGAGATGGTCGGTTCAGCTACCGGAGGGAAGCTCGCCTCTGGCGACACCCGCCCTGGACAGCGAGGCGAGATTGTATATCCCCTCTAAAGGCGTGCAGTGCAGGAACGCGACGGATGGCTCCTTCCAGTGGAGCATCGATAAGAGCCTTGCCTCCCTTCCCACCCTCGCCCTGGGCGACCAGACGACCCTCTACTACGGCATCCCCTCCGAGGCGGAGGCCGGGATCTACGCGGTCGGCCCCAAGCAGCAGTTGCAGGACGCTCCTGAGCCGCCTCCGGGATATAGCGAGGTATATTACCTCGCCGAGGGGACCACCAGAAAGGGGTTCCTGGAGTGGCTGGCGCTGGCCAACCCCAACCCCAACATAGAGGGAGCTCAGGTCCAGATAGTCTATTTCATGCCGGGGGGCGATTTTCAAGAACAACGCATGGCGCTCTTGCCCGAGACCAGCGTGACCATCGACGTGAACAAGACCCTGGGAGCGGACAAGGATGTCTCCGTTCGTGTGGCCTCCACCCTCCCCATCATAGTTGAGCGCCCCATGTTCTTCGCTTATGGAGGAGCGATAGACGGAGGGCACGACGCGACCGGGGTTAAGCAGCTCTCCAAGGAGTGGTACTTCGCGGAAGGGTGTACCAGGGATGGGTTCTACGAATACCTTTCTATCCAGAACCCCCAAAAGGTTGATGCCAATCTTTCTCTCGAGTTCATGATACAGGGCGAGGGCCTGAAAACCTCGAGGATAGTGGCTACTGCGGAATCGCGTACCACCGTAAACGTGCAAGACATGATCGGGCACAACAAGGACGTTTCGGTGAAGATCGCCTCCGACCAGCTCGTGCTCGCCGAGAGGCCCATGTACTTCGTGTACCAGGGACTCGCGGCGCATAGATGGACGGGTGGGCATGATGCAGTGGGAGCCACGTCAACCCAGAAGCTCTACTACTTCGCGGAGGGCACTACCCGTTCAGGTTTCGAGGAATGGCTCTGTATCCAGAACCCCTCCAACATATCCGAGATATCCGTCACAGCTACCTATATGTTTGGCCCCGGCCAGGGAGCCCCCATAGCCAAGGTTTACAAGGTGCCTCCAAGCCAGCGCTACACCGTTTATGTGAACGACGAGACGGGTCCAGAAAAGGACGTATCCATGAGGCTGGAATGCGCCATGCCCTTCATAGCGGAGCGGCCCATGTATTTTGACTACAAGGGCACAGTGAACGGGGGCTCCAACGTGATGGGCGCTGAAAGCGGCACTACGGATTTGGGCTTCGCCTTCGGGACCACGCAGGCCGGCTTTGAGCAGTGGCTCTGTGTCCTCAACCCCTGGACCGACGTGGCAAATATAACCGTGACCTATTATGTAGCCAATGAAGCCAAGATAGTGAAGACCTACGGTATAGAGCCCGGAACGCGCTTTACCCAGTTCCTGGGGAACGACGTTTCGCCGGATAAGAGCTTCTTCGCCACCATAAAGGCCAACATTCCGGTAATGGCGGAGATAGCAACCTACTTCAGGTCAGATCCCCTGGCGGATGGCTGGGCGATACGCGGACAAGGACTCTAACCCGAAGAGCCAAGGCACTATGCGCCTTGACCCTTTTGTGGGAGCATGATTTCGTTGCTTGTGGCTTGCTAAAAGAGCCTGCGAAGAGATAACGAAGCCATATGCATGGCTTGAAGAGAGAGGAGGTGAATTTATGAAAAGCGATACAAAATGGAAGGCTTTTGCTTCCGTGGCTATCATCATCGCCATGGTGATCGGACTAACGGTGCCCGCCTTCGCGAATACCAACACCGCGGAGTCAACAGGAATAGGCACCCTTGTGGAACGGCTGTTGGGCGGTCAAGGGAGCAGCTCAACCACTGACGTTGCCTTGCCCCAATCAAACCTGCAAACGGCGGATACGGCGGGCATAGGAAGCGCAGCAGCTCCTGCCGCGCTGGTGCAGGATGGCGCAACATCCTCGAACATCCTCGACAGCCTAACCGGTGGTTCCGGTAAGCTCGAAAGCGGTCTGATCGGGGGCGCCATCGGAACCCTGCTGGGTAGCGGGGCCGGCGCCGTAGGCGGAGGGCTTCTGGGCGCGGGGGCCGGCGCCATAGGCGGAGGGCTTCTGGGCGCGGCAGCCGGCACCATAATCGGAGGGCCTATAGGGCTGGTTGCCGGTGCTCTCGGAGGATCTCTGCTTGGCGCAGGGGCTGGAGCGCTCGCTCTGGGAATTCCAGCCGCGGTAATTGGAGCCGCTGGCGCGGGAGCCGTCGGAGCGGGAGTTGGAGCCGTAGGCGGCGGATTGCTAGGAGCCGGAGTCGGTGGCCTTGCGGGAGCAACGGCCGGTGGCTTGGCCGGAGGACTGGGTGGAGTTATCCTGGGAGGACTGATAGGCATACCTCTCCCCGGGCCAGCTCTAGGCTATGCGATTGCCGGAGGGCTGTTCGGAGCCGGAGCGGGCGCGGTTGGCGGAGGGCTTCTGGGAGCCGGAGCGGGCGCCCTAGTCGGAGCTCCCGTGGGTGCGATCCTGGTAGGAGTTCCTAGCGCGGTGATAGGAGGAGTCGGACTAGGACTGCTAGGAGCCGGAGTGGGAGCGCTTCTCGGGGCTCCCGTGGGAGCGCTGGGCGGCGCGATCGTCGGAACTCCCCTGGGAATGCTGGCTGGCTCGCTTGCGGGAGGAATCCTGGGCGCCGTAGCCGGTGCAGTGGGAGGAGGACTCCTGGGCGCCGCAGCCGGTGTGATCATCGGAGCTCCCATAGGAGGAGCGTTGGGCTTCCTGCTCGGTTACTTCCTGGGAACTGACAAGGAGACGGAGACGACAAGCACAACACCGGCGGCGGGCACCACCACCCCGCAGCAGACCGCGGCTATTCAAGCTGCGCCGGCAATGGCGCCAGCGCCAGCGGCAACTTCCGTGGGCGCCGGCGGACTGCCGCGTACGGGGGCTAATATCGCAGCCCTGTTACTATTACTGATGGCTCTCGCTGGATGCGTCCTGGCCTTGAAAAAGACCGAGAAGTTGCTTGAGGCGAGACTCTGAGAAAACAAGAAACGGGTAACAACGAGAGTGCGCGGTGTCAGATCGACACCGCGCACTTTGCTTGCGACTTCCAGGCTAGAACTAGCGCTGATCTCACATTCCCCACCCTCCGCGGCAGCTTTTCAAGTAATTTCCCCTGAAATCTGGCCTCAACGCGCTCGAGCTTGAGTAACGCCCTTTCAAGCTGACGCGGCTCTGCCCACATATTGCGTGGTGATGGCGTAATCTCGTATTGTGTAGCATTGTTAGTATATGCTATACTGGCAATATGTCAACACTATCGGGTAAGGAAGAAAGAGCGCTCGTGAGGGAGAGGCAGAAGCTGCTCGCTGAGCTGTCTCGACTCTCTCTCATCATCCACGGCTCCTACTTCGAGCGTTACTCCACCTGCAGCCGCCCGGGCTGCGCATGCCATAAGGGAGAGCGCCACGGGCCCAGGGCTTACGTGGCGGAGCGCAAGGACGGCAGGCCGAAGCAGCATTACGTTAAGAAGAGCCAGGCAGACGCGGTGCGGGAAGGCATAGAGCAGTACCGGAGGATGCTCGAGATAGCGGACCGCATCTCGGAGATCAACCTGGAGCTGGCGCGGGCGGGCAGGCTGGGCGAGAAGCCACAGCCTCAGGCCTAAGGAGCGGATACCGTTGGGCTTTACCGGAAGGGAGTGATGCATGAGCGACCTCAAGGCGGCGCTCGGTCAGATGAAGATCAGCCACGCGGACCACCTGCCGCTGGTGGCGGCGTTTCTGGAATGCATGGGAGTAGCGGCCGCGGTCAATTCCGCCGTGCCCACCGAGATGGCCGTGGACCTGGGCAGCGTGGTCAAGCTGATGGTGCTGGACACGCTCTCGGGTCGCAGCCCCATCTACCGCCTGGAGCGCTTCGCCTCCTCGGTGGACACGGACCTGCTCCTGGGACGGGAGGTGGAACCGAGCGCATTTAACGACACCACCCTGGGCCGGGCGCTCGACGCCATCTACCAAGCCGGCACCGAGCAGCTCTTTTCCCAGGTGGCCCTTAGCGCCGCTTCTTCCTTTCCCCTGGAGGTGGATACGCGCCACGTGCATTTCGACACCACCTCGGTCTCCGTATGGGGGGACTACGCCATGTGTGAGGAGGCAGAGGGGGGCGGGCTCAACCTCACCTACGGGTACTCCAAGGACCATCGCCCCGAGCTGAAGCAGTTCCTTCTAAAGATGCTCTGCGTCCACCGCAACATCCCCATCCTGGGAGGATGCGCGGACGGCAACGCCTCGGACAAGACCTTGAACAACGCCCTGCTCACCAACCTCTCGCGGCACATGGCCAGGCACGGTATCTCCGAAGGCGCCTTCGTCTACATCGCCGATTCATCGATGGTCACGCCCGCCAACCTGGAAGCCATAGGCGATAACCTCTTCATCACCCGCCTCCCCCTCACTTACTCGGAGACCGAGAGGGTGGTGGACGAAGCGGTGGAGGGGGGAGCGTGGTCAGAGGTCGAAGAGCGGGCGTCCTCCCCCGGCCGCCGCAGGGCGGCTTCCTACCGGGTCTCGGAGACCGAGGTGACCCTGGAGGGGCG
>JAHEXQ010000164.1 GCA_023252035.1 Actinomycetes bacterium | reverse complement strand
GTCGGCAAGATCCTCAGGTTCGCCCACCAGCTCAGCACCGAGCATGAATCCGACACGTGCCTCTTTCTTGCGCTTAATGATCAGTTGGAAGGCGACGAAGCGGCTGATATCAGCAGCGCCGACGTTAGGGAACCTTGCCGTGCCTCCACTGATGAGGTCCCCTATGGACTGGGCGCGGGAGTCGCGATCCAGGGAAGCGGGCCAGAAACTCCCTTCGATATCAGGGGGAAGGGTCACCGGTTCCGTTCCGGAAGCTTTGAACGTCACGGCCAGATCGAATTTGTGCGATTGCTCTGATTCAGCGGCCGTCAGGGTAAGCGTCCCGGCCGCAAGCATCCGCCTGATCTCTTCCAGGCTCTGTGCCATCGCCTGCTCGTCATCATCGGGTCGCTCGGGGGATTCGGGGATATTGAAAGGATTGAGGAAAGGCCAGAGACCGGAATCCTTTTCGCCGTTGTCACCCAGGATCCCGTCAATGCCCAATTTCTGTCTTGGGCCTTTTAGCAGCGTCATGAATTCAGCGTTTCTTCCATGAAAGCCGGCGTTGGTTGCATTAGCCGAGCCGATCGCAAGGGTCGTCTGGTTCCAGCGTTCGGCGACGTAGATCTTGGCGTGCAAGCCGGTTAAAGACGGTGCTTTGCTGTCATCGCCTGGCAACTCCTCTTCGGAGCTGTTTACTAAATCGGTTTCAAGGGCATCTTCCTGTCCCAGTCCATCGTACCAATAGAAGACTTTGTACGCGTCGCCCAGAGCACTCCAATCCAGTTCTTTCAGAGCTTCGCTGCGGGAGACGAGAATGCGCTCAGTGCCGGGCCGGGACACTCGACTCGCCAGGTCCTCAAGCAGCTCCTGGCTCAAGAAAGGTGATATGACCAGCAATCTGGAGGCGTCCTCGAGCCAGTCCAGACGCAGCGCTTTACCGGGCCTTCCCGGTCTTGTGAAGTCAAAGCTCAGCTCTCCCGCTGGGTTGATGTCCGTGAAGTGGACTTTTCGAATAGCCCGAGCAAGCTCCCGCGCCCGGGAAGCCTGGAACGGGTTCTCCGCCAGGGCTGGCTGTCTTGATAGCCATTCCAGATAATCCGCAAGGCCTCTATTCTCGGACCGTTCCTTTTTCGAGGGCTCGCCGTCCAGGGCGATAATTGCGTCCCAGGACCTATCGAAAGTGGCGTTGCGGGAGGTGCAGATGAATCGGTAACGCTCGTTTCCGGCATCGTCGCTGAAGCGGAGCAGCCAGGTCTTGGGATGAAAGCTGCCCGTGCCCAGATTGACCTCGAAGAGGGAGTGATTGAGGAATACATTCAGCTTGCTGGCGGCGCGCGGAAGCAGTACTCGTCCCCGTTGGCATAGAAGAATTATCTTACCTGCCGTGCGCCGGAGGGAATCAAGCAGCGCCAGGGGGTTAGGCCTTCCGTCTTCGTCGCAAAAGGCATCTCGCGCAGACAGAGCGAGCGGGACATAGGTCAGTGTTTCCAGATCAGCAGAAAAAGTCGTGCCCAGCGCTACATCCAGGACGAACCCCGGCGGTGGGCGCAGAGATTCCATATAGGTCATGCGTTGCTGGGGCTCAAGCATTGCGCTCCAGCCCCTTTATGATATCCGAGACGATCACCTTGGCCACTCGCCAGCGGTAGTCGAGCCTGCTCAAGCCGGACGCGCCACTCCATTGATCCCTTGCCTCCTGGGAGATCAAGCGAGCTCGCTTGCCTTTCAGGGACACCTCCCGGCTCTCGATAAGCCTGGCCGCTGGATGGTCTTTGCTTATCAGTTCATGCCATTCTCCGAGTCGCGACACGGTTTCGTGCCATTCTGATAGAAACCTTCGGGTTCTGGAATTGATTAGCAGCCCCATCGATGCAAGCTCCCCTGGCTCCCAATCCCCACGGGAACCCACCATCTGATGGTAGGCTTGAAACCAATGCTCCAAGTCGCTGTGGAATTCAGCATCCCGGCCTTGCTCTATCAATCTGGCAACACAGATGTTGTAGAAGATCGCCGCTCCGTGCATGAGGAGCGAGAACCTCTCCGCGCAGTCAACTTGCTCCGCGAGCTGCGTAGGTAATTTGGTCCCGAGGTCCCAGAGGTAGGAGATGCTTTCCAACCCACCGATCTTATTGAGAATTAGAAATTCGATAAGGGTGCCAGCGCAGTTCTGCTGAATCCGTTCCTTGAGAAACTCCGCTTCCGCACGCTCCAGGGCGAAGCCCGTAGTGGTCATTAAGTCATGGGGAGCATCAGGCAGGGAGGGGTGCCAGGTATCGAGGCTCTCCCCATAGACGAGTTCGTCAGCCTCATCGCGTGCTTCGGATTTCCTGCGCTTATAGATATCGTCTAACGACCCGTAGTACATGCCACGGCTGACGTAGCGATCATGCCCAGCGCGGAAGATGTCCCATTTAGCCATCGCCGGCCAGTAGATATCACTGGGCATTCTTTGGAGCGCTCTGCCTGCAGAACCCCCTATGATTCCCGTGCTTTCACCGCCCGCTCTCAGTGCCTCGATAAGCTGGCTTTCCCGGTCGCGGGTTTTTCGGTCAATGTCAGCGGTGCGTGTGCGCTCATTTTCCAGCCGTTGAAATATCCAGGGGATGAAGAGGAAATATCTGGCCCGGGTTTGGATCAAGCTGGTTCCCGGAAAGAAGAGTTCGGAGAAGAAATCCCTGATGCGTCCTATCCCCAGCTCGTCGCGGGTTTCCGGATTCTGCATGGCTCTGATGAGCTCATGCACTATGCGCCTCTCTTTTTCGCTGAAGTCCACCCAACCTATCTGCAATAGACTCGCCTCATCTGAATGCGCATTCGCATGAATGTGGACACCTTTTTGCATCAAGGTGGACACTCCCGGAGCGAAGCGACGCCGGAACCCCCTCAAATCATTGACTGTCCAGCATGATGTCCGAAAACGATTCTCAATAAGCTAACCTCCTTTCTATCAGCGCCGTGCCGCATTGTCCATTCACCCGTGGTCCCGGGCGGGGCTGCCCGGGCATCCACCCCGATGGTTCCGAAGGCTCCTGCGGCCTCTGGAGAGGCCGTCTGTGTTGAAGTTGTTGCTCCTGTTGCTCTTTGCGGCCCTTGATGCCTACGGGCCTGGCCAGCTAGGGCCAGTAGTCCTAGCCATCGCCCGCCTCCGGCTCTCTGCGCTCCTTCGGAGCCTGGCGTTTCCGCATGGAGGCCCCTTTCAGCTCTATGCGATGGGCGTTGTGAACCAGGCGGTCGAGAATGGCGTCAGCCACCGTGGGCTCTCCGATCACTTCGTGCCAGGCCGATACCGGCAGTTGCGAGGCGATGATGGTAGATCTCGCGGAGTGCCTGTCCTCCAGGACCTCAAGGAACTGGTGCCTCTCGCCGTCTTGCAGGCTCGCTAGCCCGAAGTCGTCAACCACCAAGACGTCCGCCCTCTCCAGTTTGGCGAGGAATCTGGGCCAGGAGCCGTCGGCACTGCTCATCAGGAGCGCGGAAAAAAGCCGGGAAGCCCGGAAGTAGAGGGCCGAGTGCCCCTTGCGCAGCGCCTGATCGGCCAGTGCGCAGGCCAGGTAGGTCTTGCCCGTACCGGTGGGGCCACAGATCAGGACGCACGAGTGAGACGCTACCCAGCGGCAGTCGGCCAGCGATCGCATGAGCGCAGCATCCAGCCCGCGGCTCGCCCGATAGTCGATGTCCTCCAGGGCGGCCGGGATCTTGAGCTTTGCGGCCTTCATGCGCCGTTCCAGCTTTCTGTTCTCCCTATCGGTCCACTCGCGGTCAACGAGCATGCCCACCCTCTCCTTAAAGGAGAGCCCCTCGTAGGATGCAAGCTCCATCTGCTCGGAAAGCGCCTCCCTCATCCCGAAGAGCTTCATGGCATTCATTTTCTCGATGGTCTGTTCGATCAGCATCTCTTCCTCCTTTAGTTGTAGTAGTCGGGCCCGCGCACGTTCTCGTGGGCCGGGATCGCCATGCGCTCACCGGAGCCTGGTTCGGGGAGCTGGTCCAGACCGCTCTGGAGGATGGACTTCACGCTGCGGTAGGAGAAGGCGCCGGCGGAAAGCGCCCGGCGTGAAGCCGCCTCCACCCTCGCCGTGCCGAACTTGCCCGCAAGGCGCATGATCCCCAGGGCTGAGCGGTACCCCATCTCCGGGTGCGGCTGCCTGGCCATGATCCCGGCAACCAGGGAGGCCGTGGCCGGGCCGGTCTCGCGCGCCCAGGAGATGATGCGCGAGGGCTTCCACTCCAGGTGAGCGCGGTGGGAGGCGGGGCGGTGGCAGTCGGCTGTGGTGAAGCCGCCCTTTCGAAAGCTTCGCACATGGGAGGCGACCCGCCTGCCCTTGTGGAAGACCTCCACCGTGGAGGACGTGACCCTGGCCTCCACCCTCTCACCGATCAGCCGGTAGGACACGCTGTAGTAGTGGCGTTCCACCTCTATGTGGTAGTCGATGTTGACCCGTGCCGTCTTCCAGGTCGCCAACTCATAGGGCACGTGCGGAAGGGCCCCCAGCGCCGGGAGGTCGTGCTTTGCGAAGAGCTCTCGCCTGCTGGCGTCCAGGCCTTTCATCTTGCGGTCGTTCAGCCACTCCAAGCGCTCGGCTATCGCCCGGTTGGCTTCGGCGAGCGAGTGGAAGGTCCTGTTGCGCAGCGGTGCGATCACCCAGCGCTCCACCTGCAGCACTGCGTTTTCCACCTTGGCCTTGGAAACAGAGGAGAACTGCGCCCGGTGAATCAAACAGGAGCGTGCTCTTCCGGATCATTCATCCCTTTCACCCCATGCGAAACCAGGAGTTCGAGGTTATGGATTACTACCACTC
>JAHEXQ010000163.1 GCA_023252035.1 Actinomycetes bacterium | reverse complement strand
AGGCACCCATCATGCCGTGCAGATCGCCATCAAGACCGGCTCTCGTCTGATGTTGGCCGGCAAGATAGATGCGGGGCGGGATCGCGCGTTCTTCGAAAGGGAAGTCGAGCCCTTCCTCGATGGGGAGCGTATCGTTTATCTGGGCGAGATATCCGAGGACGAGAAAGTGGAACTAGTGGGCGGCGCGCGGGGCTTTCTTTTCCCCATCCAATGGGAGGAGCCCTTCGGTCTGGTCATGGTCGAATCCCTCGCGTGCGGCACGCCCGTCATCACCACCCACTGGGGCGCGGCCCCGGAGATCGTGGAGGACGGCAAGACGGGATTCGTGGTCCATAATCTCGCCGAGTTCCCGCGAGCCATGGAAGCCCTGGACAGCATCGACCCGGCGGTGTGCCGGGCGGAGGCCGAACACCGCTTCAGCCCTAGCGCCATGGCGCTCAGATATGTGACGCTGTTCCAGTTGGCCATGGACAAGGACACTCAGGAGAGCGAGCGGGTTGCACACCCGGCCGGCACCTAGCTGGCAGCGGAAAGCCGATTGACTTGCTCCGCACCTCGCCCCAGAATCAAGAATCAAAGTGGCTGCGTCATCCAGATCGAAAGGAAGATGCATGGCGCTTACCGTGGATCTCACCGACTGGGTAGCCATGATTACCGGCGGCGGCTCCTGGACAGCGTTCGGCATCGGCCGGCACGGCCGGCCGGAAGACGTAGCCAAGGCTGCCGTCTTCCTCGCTAGTGAACTCTCCGATTGGGTCACGGGCCACACCCTCTACTGCGATGGAGGGATGCACCTCCTGGGGGAGCAGAGCTACCTCTGGGCTTTCAAACGCCTCAGGGGCGGCCAGGTGCCAGACACGCCCATGTGCCAACCCCCGGGCTCTGTTGAAAGGGCCTGAGCAATCATGCGAAGAGGCGGGCAACGAAACGGCTGGGGCGGCGATGGAAGACTATTTTGATGTGGTCGTGGTGGGAGCCGGGCCGGCCGGCGCCTCTGCGGCTCAGGCGCTCTCCGCTTCGGGTTTCAAAACCCTGCTTCTAGAGAAGGAATATCTGCCCCGGCGCAAAACCTGTGCGGGTTTTATCCCCGCGGCTGCTTGGGACTTCGCCGTGGAGCACTTCGGCGAGCCGGACCCCGGCATCCTCGCCGATCCCGACAGGTTGAAAGGTATCCGCTTCTGCTTTGATCGAGGCATCTCCACCCGGGTAGATTTTCCGGCCCCCGGTTACAGCGTGAACCGCCCCGATTTCGACCGCTGGCTGGCAACGCGCTGCGGTGCCAGACTGCGGGACGGCGTCGAAGTCAGCGGCTTGGAACTGGAGCGGTTTCACGTCCGCCTCACTCTGAACGATGGGGAGGACGAGGTGGAAGCTACGCACCTTGTGGCCGCAGACGGCGCGGCATCGCCCCTCCTGGGCGTCATCCGGCCGGAGTTCCACAGGACCCGGGCCAAGCCCTATCATTGGCCCGTCATGGTCCTGCAGATGCAGGCGGAACTGGATTGGGACCCGCAATACCTGGGGCTGGCGGCTCTCGGGGAGCTGCCGGCGCTGGGCCGCTTCTGGGTCAAGAACGGCCTGCTCTCCCTCGCCGTGCGCTACACGCGGGGCCGCGGCTGGGAGGGGGATATGGATGCACTGAGGCGACATCTGCGGAGAAATTTCGGCTTGGCGCATGAGAGCCTGGAGAGCCGGCTGGCGGGTTGCCAGAACCTCATGGGAGCTCATGACGCCTATAACTTCGGGGCGGGGACTGCGCTGCTCGCGGGAGAGGCTTGCGGGCTTCTCAACGGTTGGGGCGAGGGCATTTACGCGGCTCTGCGCAGCGGCGAGATCGCGGGACGAGCGCTGGTGGACAGCGCGGGCGAGCGCGTTACTCCGCATATCTTCTATCAGAGCCGCATAGCTGCTTATGCGGAGGAGCTCCGGCGCGAATTCACTCGTTCGCATCACTTGGTCGGTGGCATCGATATGCAGCGGCTCTTTCCCGAGATGCATCCCCTGCAGCGCAGGCGCCTGCTCGCGCTTCTTTATCGCAAGCTCCGCTCCGCCTGAAAACAGCCCGGTTGACTGTAGGGTCACCTTTTGTCAACTTCCCTCCGTCTCTCGGCCGGCGAGGTACGCAGAGTGGCGGCTCCAGGCGCGCGGCCCCTTGTCGAGTTTGCGCCAGATGCGGAAATGGCAGGTCTCGGCTCCCAGCGGGATGAGCGACTGCACCTCGAGGTCGAAATCGGATTCCATGAGCCCGGAGTCCCGGAAAGCGTCCAGCATTCCCTGGACGAGGTATCTCTGGATGCGGCAATCCCGCGCCGTGTAGATGTCCTGGTGCGGGCACCACAGGATATCGAAGCAGCACTCGTCCTCGGAGAGAACCTGTGGGTATTCCGGTGAGGCGTAGATATTGCGGTTGACCCAGGAGGCGAGCAGGGAGATCCTCTCGATATCCGTGAGGCCGGCCGGGGCCTCCACGCTCTTAAGCAGCTCCCCGCCGACGCGGCGTCCCACCTCTTCCATCGACTCGATGCACAGGCTCTGACCCTCTGCGCCGTACTTCTCCTCCACGGCCTTAACTACTTCCAGCAGCGCCACGGCCATCATCTGCCCCCATCTTAGTAGGGCCCGGGGGTCAACTCCCCCGCGGTCCAGAGCCCTCCTGGTGAAACCGGACTCCGGCGAAGACAGCGGCAGCCCTTTATTCTCGCTTTCCTTCGGCATTTCCCCTCTTCCCTTCCCTTATTACCCTGTAACTATTCGGCCCAATACTGATATTTCCTGATTACCCGAGGAATTGCACGAGGCGTTCTCTCAGGGCATCCGGTTCACATCGATCTCCACAACCGCACCGGTCGCCGTATCGAAGGCGAAAACGATGCCCTTAGTGGTGTACTCCCAGACCTGCATCTCCCTTCCCGAACGGAAATTGCTGTACTTGAGCAGTGGCGCTCCGAATTCCTTCTCCACCGACATCTGCTTGGAGCCGATACCATTCCCCTTGGCCGTCTTCCCCGCGTAGGGGGCCGTGACGTTGATGGAGATGACCGTGTCGTAGTCTCCCAGCTTGCCATCTCTTTCCAGGTCTTCGAAGTAGAGGTAGAGCTTCCAGTTGCCAGAACCCCCGGTATAGGCCGCGGTCACGTAGCCATCCGAAGAGCCCTGGGCGTCCGGTGACCCGTAGAAGCTCTTCACGTGTTGATAATAGGCGCCCATGGGAATCCCGGCGAGCCCTGCCCCGGGGATCACCGGCCCGGAGAATGCGGGGCCCGCAATGCCGCCCGGATTCGGGCAGGTGGTATCCGGGGAGATGACTTGCGGTTTCGGCCCGCCGATAGCCGTGATCACCACCGTGATCACCCCGGTCTTTTCCTCGACCAGAAAATCCACGCCCCTGTCCGGATAGAAGCACGTGGTGATGACGGCATCCGGGTTCTCCGTCGCGAGCACCGCCGTCTGGTCCGGCGGGCCGAATTCCTCTTCCAAGGCCGGCCGGTCGCTTCCCAGCCCTATACCCCCGGCGGTCTTCCCCAAGTAAGGTTCGGCCACCTCTATGCTGACCACCGTATCCCCTTCATCGGCAATTCCATCCCGGGGCTCGTCGTAGAGGATGAATACAAGATGCCAGGCTGCCGGCCTTTCATCACCCGGAGCCAGGGCCTCGTAGCGGCCGGTCGTTTGGTAGAAAATGGTTACATAGCCTTCCTGTGTCCGGGTGTACTCCGGCTCACCGTAGAGAGCCTTCACGGTAGCGTAATCGGCTCCGATGTTGATGCCGGCAGCCGAGAAGCCGGGGACGAGGGGTTCTGATTCCAAGTCCGGGGCCCCCGGCATGGTATTGCCGCATCCCGCGAGGCTTGTGCCTAGAAACACCGTCAGCGCCAGGAGGAGAGGCAACCGGCGCGCCGGGTTCATCCCTTCCGCCGGGTCGTCAATTCAACCGGTATCTGGAAAAGCTCCGCCAGATGCTGGGCCAGGGCCAGGGCGCGGTGCTTCTGCTCCAGGGGGGTCATGGACATGGTCGAGCCGAAGAGGCGCAGCCGGCTTCCCCTCTTTAACTGGATCTCGACGAAGATATAGTAAGTTATATCGACCTTGGGATTATCCCTCTCCACCAGCGCGGAGCTCTTGCGCGAGGGCTCCGTGACCAAGATCTTTTCCATGTCGCCCGCCTGGATCTCCCGGGAGATGGGAAAGAAGAACCGGCGCTTTTCCCATATCAACGCAGGCATGGTGGGGTCGAGGCGAACGCGCGACGGCGAGGAGAAGATGGCGAATATGCTTATGGGCGCCATGGCTATGCCGATGGCCACCCCGGTCACTCCCAGTTTAAAAAAGCTTATTGTCGAGATTATCATCAGCACGACGCCGGAATAGAAGAAGAATACGAAGAACCTCTCCCACGCATCGCTTCGGATGGTGAACTCCATGGATTCCTCGAAACGGGTAACGTCGTTCATCATCAAGTTCCCCCCGCCTGTTCGCTATGGCCTGGCGGTCGCTCCCCGCTTCAGCCGCCTGCTATTCTACCAGATAGACGAGGTCATGTTCTCGTGCGTGGTCGGTAACCTTGATTCCCACTATCTGGCCGGCGAGGGCGCGGTCTATATCGGTATGCTCCAATTGTATCTGCTCGATCTTTTGAACCCAGTCAGAGGTGCGCCCCTTGATGTGGATAATATCGCCCGCTTGCAGCTCGCCTTCCAGCTCCACCGCCGCCACACCCAGATGTCCGTAGTAATGGGTGACCCTCCCTATCTGCCTCTCCATCAGCGACCCCTTTCCCTCGCTCCGGCGCTCTTATATTAATTCTCCAAAAGCGGGAATCTCCTTCTCGCGCTCGGGGAGCGGCCTGGTTTCGCAGGCTTGACCGGTCGCGGATGGCTTGCCGTTAGGGCTTCTTGGGCCGGATGAC
>JAHEXQ010000162.1 GCA_023252035.1 Actinomycetes bacterium | reverse complement strand
ACGGGGATGCGAACTTGAAGATCTGGCTTCCGTCCGGCTTCAAACAGAACAGGTACCAATTGTACTTGGGGAACCACTTTAGCAAATCCCATGAATCGTATTCCACAACTTCGGCACCAAAGTAGATATTGGCCTTGGAGTCGAGGGCCGGCGTACCCGTTATGGGCTTGGTATAGCCCTTGCTCCAAAGGCTTTTACCATCAGGACCCAGCTTCACCAACCCTTGAGCGTTCGCAAAGTAGACGTTTCCCGAAGCGTCCACTACCGGGTTGGCGATTATCCTCGAACCGGAGGCAACGTACCAAACCACTTGCAGTTTGGGAGACACCTTGTACAGGTTACCGTCCTCGCAGCCGAAATAGAGGTTTCCGGCAGGATCGAGCGTAGCCCCGGTGGTTATGTTGGAAGAAGCCTTGAAGCTCCCGGATAATATACAGACGTCGCCACGGTCATAGACGGCGACCAGGGCGCTCGCAGATCCCACGTAGACCATGTTGTTCTTTCCTACGGTGATCCCCCCGTTGATTACGCCCCCCAGGTACCACTTATCGCCGGCAGCCCGGGGGCCCGGGAGGGTCCCTCTTCCCGTGTTCTGCGCGTTTTGTTGATATCCTGGCCACGGCGCGACCTGAGCCGCCAGCGCGCCCCCCGCGGGCAGCGCCACCATGATCGAGAGCAAAAGAGCGAGAACGATGAAAATACAAGCTGCCCTCTTCAAGCTAACCGCCTCCTTTTTGCCCTGCACGTAGTGTCGGTGTTTTCGGTGTTTTCTGCTCTTTCCATTCCGGCTGATACTTCCCTTACCATTAATTACGCGTTCCGGCCGATATTTCCCTTACCATTATTACGCAAGTTCGGTATAAATCTTGTCTTTTTATCCGTTTGTCACAATATCTTCACATCCCTCTGCGCATACTGGAAGACCGGCTGGGACTGCCTGAACCGGCCCAAGCTCAAGTCCGCGGACCGGACCTGGGCGCCGCTAGCAGACACCCCGAGCTTGGAGCCAATGTCCGCGCGGGGGGCTACGGCAAAGTAAGCGAGCATTGCAGTGGGGGGGCCGCTACCGAGCGCGAACGCCCTCGTGGTATGTGGCATGAGCCAATTCATGGCGGTCAGCCAAACTGCATCCGAAAGATGGATTGGGAACGCCCTCAAAACAGAAATCCATTACCCATAAGCTGGAAGTCTGTCCCTGGATACCTTCTCCCACTTGAATTCCGCATTGATGATGGAGACCTATCGCACCAGTCCAGCAACCGTTGCGATTCGGTCAGGCAATGTTCTGGAGACCAAAGACCTCCCGTAACCATAGATTGGTGATTGCCGCAGTGGCCACTCTCATAGAAACGGTGAGTGGAGATCGGACTGCCGCGGCGGGCAGCTTGCACGTTGCATTCAAACCCTCAGCTTTACCTCGACTTCCAGATTACCCTCTTCGGAAGCCCGCCATGCCACTTCACTATCCACGCCGAAGGCCAGCTCGTAGAGACCCTGCGCCACGCCGGCCACAAGCAGGCGCAATGTGGCATTGTCCAGGCGGAGGTAAATACCGCTTCGGCGGATCCTCAATTCGCGGAGCTCGCCCAGCCCGCGCAGCGCCAATTCGCTGCGGATCGCCTCTTCGTCAACTATTTCTGATACGGAATACAAGCCGTTCTTCACCAAACGCCGCTGCGCCTCCACCACTACCTGCGGAATGATCTCGCCAAGCTCGTCTTCCAGCTCGTTGAAGAAGGGGTCCAGCATTTCGGAGCCGAGCAAGGCCATCCGCCTGCCCGTGTCCTTGTTCCGGATCACACCCCTATCTACATCCCACTCGAAGGCCGAGAGCGCCAGTGGCCCCCCACAGGTTCCACATCTTTCCAGCTGCGCATGTCCCTCCCTGTGCCGGTAGGGTGTTATGCGCAGCCTTTCCTTCAGCTCTGGGGGGTGTTCAAACGGGCGCACAGTGGCCTCATAGACACCGGGCGATATCTCCCGGTACGTGATCCAGCTTTGCTCTTCCATAACCGCTTCTACTGTGCCTACGAAGTTGCCGAAAAAGAGAGGTGCGGAATAGGGCTGCGAGATGCGAATGGTTATGAAGCGATTCCCGCCTTCTTCGTAGCGAAATTCGACAAGCGCTGCATCTCCGTATCCCATAATGCGCGCGGTCTGGAAAGAGAGATCGACGATCGTTTCCACCCCGACCTCCCTCCTCTGCACGAGGTCCTTCAACTCTCGCGGCACCAGTTGACCCATATAAGTGCGGGTAGCCCTGCGCGCAGCCTCCGTGACTATGTGTTCGATAGGCACGCCGAGCAGCCGGTCGATGCCTGCATAGAGAGGGTCCAGGCTCTCGCTCTCGATGAGGGCCAGGCGGCCGGTTTGATCATTTCTTTGGACGATGGCTCCGCTATTCAGCCAGATATGTTCCTGAGTTATGTGTTTCGGGACATGGCATGCGGGGCATCGCTCTATTTCAGACATTCCAGAACTCTCATTTCTCTTGGGAGGCCGTCTAGTATGCCCAAGTGATGTTTCTCTTCACAGTCGTACTTTCCTGCATGAAGCAGGGGTCGTCGAGAAGCATTTGGGGATCTTGGATCAAGCCGGTATTTGCCATATGCACCTCTCGACGCCATTATTCTACAATCGCGAAGGCGAACTGACACCCCCAAATGCCGGCTTTCTCCCTTGCCCATAATGCCTTTCCCACTTTCTCCTGCACCACGCCGGTTTCAACGATATTCCAATATGTTCGACCCCCCGAGGGGTGTTTCATCCATTATTCCCATAGCGACCTCCTGCCATCGAGATTATCGACCTGTTGATGCCAGGACCATACTCTGTCGCAGGCAAAAGGGTGCGGCAGAAGCCATGGTTCCTTCTCCGCGAAGCTCCTTCACCACTGTCGCATGAAAGAGGCCGATTTCGGTGATGGGCGAAGGAATCTGGCCGATCAGGCGGCGCTTCACAGGTAGCAACGATCACCCTTTGGCTCAGAAGGAATCCTGTTTCTGCCACCCCTCCTCGCTACGCTTATGACGGTGGAGGAGGAGCTATGAGCGATGGAGGATATAGGCAGGTTGAAGACCTCTTCGAGTTCATGCGCAGGTTTCCCGCGCAGGGAGCCTGTCACAGGTACCTGCTCGCCCGTCGCTGGTAGTAAGCCTGCAGGGAAAGGTCCCCGCCCACGCCCGCATGCAGGCGCTTTCCTCGCTTACCTCCTTCCAGGTCAAGATGGTGGTGTGAACGGCGGTGGAGCAAGGACCCGGGGTGATGACGGATGGGCTCAACCGCTGGCCCCCGGCCCTGGCCGGCATGGAGCATGAGCGCAGCGTGCTGGGATCTGCGCAGGCGGTATCCCAGAAGCTCCCCTTCCTGCACATCCTCATTGCCAACGCCAAGGGTATCCTGCTGGGGAGTGCACCACGGGGTGCGGCGTCTTTGGCACTACCCCTCCGAGTTCCGATTGAGATTTTTCCACTGCAACTTCGAGGCTGAGCGCGCCTGGCGGCTGCTCTACGCTTGTCTGGACTGTGGGCCCCAGCCCGGCAGGGCGCTCCGGATGGCGGCCTGAACCGGGCGGGATCGGAACCCTTCCTGCGCAGAGGGAGGCCACCCCGCCGCAGATGCCGGCTCTGCTTCCTGTTCCCATTTCTTCCATGCTATTCATACCGGCTTCCGCATCGGCCGGAGCCATGTCTCATATCTCATGCTATTCTCCTGAGCGACTGGGGTAATCGTTATCGCTTAGGTAATATGTAATCGCCATTCGTTTTCGGCTGCCTCGGACTGTAGCGATGGCCAGAGACCTCATACGCGCGGGGAGTTTGCGAACAAGGCCTGGGCAGGGACACCTTCGCCATCCCGAAGACGGTCATCCTGGAGTGGCTTATCGCCTTGGGTTCCTATCTTGCTGAGCTTGAGCTGTGCCTCCGCCTGGGATGCCTTCTGCCCGAGGGGAACGCGAACGGTCATCCCCTATGGCAGCATGTCCATCTTCATCAGGCAGATAGCCCTGCCCATGTTCCCTCCCCGCGCCATCGTGGAGGCCCACATGATCCGACCTCATAAGAGATACTCCGGAGATCCGGCTCTGGTGTAAGGATCAGAGCGTTCATTCCAATGCCTACCCCATCGCCGAATCCAGAAGAGCCCACTTTTGAACTTCAAGCGGTCCACTTTTCAACATTTCCCAATACTTGCCAACCCCTGCTTGCATAGGATCCGCCCAGAAGAAGCGGGGACCATACACCCTCAGATGCCTCCGCAACACCGCATGATTTCCATTTCACCGGACGCCCCACCAACGGGCCGGGTGGCTGCGACATGGACGGTACCCACCTCGGCGGGGGAGATCGCCAGCATCTCCCCCGCTGCGCTAGCCTTGTCCGGCCGAAGAAAGGCCGAGAGCAGCTTTGGAGTTCTGGGCGTGGGAAAAGCATAGGGAAGGGAATCGGGAGAAATGCTCGAAGTGTTACGAAGCTGTTACAAGTCCTCGCCTTCTCTTTTCAAATGGGGGTTTTCGGCTATATGAACGTTATTACTTAATAGCTGGCCAAGAGAGTGGCCAGTTAAAGAGAGTGCGCGAAACAGAAACATGACCTTAGAAGAAATGAAAGGAGGTAAATAGGTGAAAGTCAGAAAGAAGTGCGCTGTATTTGTTTCCCTGTTTGTGGCGTTAGCCATGATCCTCTCCATGAGCGCCATGGCCTTTGCCGCTGAGACAGAATCGCCAGGGACACAGGTGGGTAACCTGGTGGACAACCTGCTCAACAAGGCACAAGATTTGCTGGGAGTAGGAAGCCCATCGGCACCGGCGGTTGCGGTTTCGAGCCCGCAAACGAGCGGGTCAAGCATCGCGGAGGGGCTGGCCGCCAACACCGGTACGCCAGCCGCATCCCTGGGGACGCTGGCCGATAGCGTGAACGGCGCCATATCGACCGGGACGTCCGCCATCTCCTCGGTGGTTCCCGATCCGG
>JAHEXQ010000024.1:17575-20135 GCA_023252035.1 Actinomycetes bacterium | reverse complement strand
GTGGATACGAACTTCGCGGACCACCCGGCGCTGCACGCCATGGTCACGAAGAAGGTGCCGCTCTTCGGTTCGGGCAGCGAAGAGGCGGTGGCCCTGGCGAACCGCATCACCAAGTTCGCCCATGACACCTATGGCGCGCACAGGAATTTCCGGGGGGGCCGGTACACGAGCGGGTTCTGGTCCATGGCCAACCACGTGGCCTTCGGCACCCTGACCGGTGCTCTTCCCTCGGGACGGCTGGCCGGCAAAGCTTTCACCCCCGGCCTGACGCCGGAGCCGCACGCGTCCAGGAACCTGCTGGACAACATCCGCGACGTGGCCAAGCTCGACCCGCATAACATGAACAACAACATCGCCTTCAACGTGAAGGTGGTTCCCAGCCCGCACGATATGCACGAGCAGGTAGTGGAGAACATGTTCTCCTACGCCAAGACCTACTTCGAGCTGGGCGGCATGCAGATGCAGATGAACGTGGTGACCTCCGCCATGCTGCGGGACGCCATGGCCCACCCGGAGAACTACCGGAACCTCCTGGTGCGTATCTCGGGCTATAACGCCTACTTCGTGACGCTCAACCGCGACATGCAGATGGAGCTTATCGAGAGGGCCGAGTATGGCATATAGGGAGCGGTGATGGAGGACGGGACGCAGACAAAAACGGAGCACGAGCCGCTCATCCTGGAGATAAAGGGCAACTCCCTGGATGACGGGCCGGGTATCCGGACCGTCATCTTCTTCAAAGGATGCCCGCTGGACTGCGTATGGTGCCACAATCCCGAGGCCAAGCGCACGGGCGAGGAGCTTTCCTTCGAGGCGAATGAATGCATCGCCTGCGATACCTGCGTAAAGGTATGCGAGGCGGGAGCTCTCGACCGCCACAATCCGGGATACGTGGATCGGGCTAAATGCACGCTCTGCTTCCGGTGTGTCAAGAGCTGCCCGGCGGAGGCCCTGACCAGGGTGGGGCGCCGCATGTCCGTGCAGGAAGTTATGGAGCTGATCCTGGAGGATGTGCCCTTCTTCAAGACCTCGGGCGGGGGAGTCACCCTATCGGGAGGCGAGCCTACGCTGCGCATCGACTACGCTTCCGAGTTGCTGCGGGCGTTGAAGGCTCATGGAATACACACGCTGGTGGAAACCTCCGGGCTTTTCCGGCTGGAGAGTTTCGACCAGCTTGTTTACCCTTTCACAGATCTCATCTACTTCGACCTGAAGTTGATGAACGCAGAAGAGCACGTGCGCTTCTGCGGCGTCTCCAACCTGCGTATTCGGGACAACTTCCGGGAACTGTTCGCGCGGTCCCTGGCGGGAGGCACACCCCTCCTACCGCGCGTTCCCCTCATACCGGGCATCACCGCCACGGATCGTAACCTGACAGCTATCGCCGGTTTCCTCCGCGAAAACGGAGCGGATCGTGTGGCTCTCCTGGCTTATAACCCGCTCTGGATGGAGAAGAATGCCAAGATCGGCCTGGAAAACCCCTTGGCATCGCGAGAAGAGATGAACCGCTTCATGAGCGCTGAAGCAATGGAACATTGCCGTGCCTTGTTCGCGGGGTTCCAGCAGGTTTGAAAGGCCAGACGGGCCGCGTCTTAGGGCAGGCCCCGCCGGGCATCTCGGATATTTGCATTCCAGTGGGCAACCTCAAGCCCTGGATAGGGACTGTCATGTCGCGGCCTCAGGGTAGGTCCCCGTTGATAACCGGTCTCACCCTCTCTATCGCTATATGCTGATTTTCAAGCGCAGGGCGAACGGGGGAACCTGTGCCAAATCATACCGAAGGAAGCTCAAGAGATGTGAATGAGACGGACTGGCTCTTCACCAAGGGCTACACAGGAACCGGTGTTCACGAGTAACTCTGCGTCGTGAACACCGGCGCCACGGTATCAACCGTGGCGCTCACCTACAATATTCCCAATGCGCTATCCGGGACGGTGACCCACGAGGTGCCGGCGGGTAAGAGATACGCCGTCTTCACCAACGCGTATGTGGGCTCCAACCTGGAGTTCTCCATGCACGTCCATTCGTACGCGCCCGTTGTGTGCGAGGCGTGCCAGGTGCATCGACTATAATGGCTGGGAGGAGGGAAGTGCGGAACGGGCTCCGCGCCATAGCCCGGGGTAACGGAGAGCAAACCGCCGCGGCGGTTTCGCTTCTGCGCATTGTGGGTAATAAAGAACGCGTGCGTCTCTAGCGTGGAGGAGGTGCTTCACCGTGTGTCCTAGACGTCCAACCGCCAGGAGAGAGATCCTACAAGCATGCCTGGCCGTGTTGCTCAGTATCGCAGGGGTGGCGGGGAGCCTGGGTGCCGGGACGGAGCGGGCCTCGGCAGGGGAAGCCGCGGCCGCAGCGCTCGCGGGCATGAACATCTACTTCGGCAGCCTGCACGGACACACCGCTTATTCCGATGGCGAGGGCACGCCGCAGCAGGTCTTCACCTGGGCGCGGGACACGCTAAAGCTCGCCTTCTACGCGGTGACCGACCACGCCGAGGGAATAGACGACGCGGAATGGGCGGATACGGGTAGCCAAGCGGACGCCTTCACCCGCGACGGCCAGT
>JAHEXQ010000024.1:3969-17565 GCA_023252035.1 Actinomycetes bacterium | reverse complement strand
GAATGGTCGAGAGATTCCGGCCATGCGAACGTATTCGGTACCAGCGAATTCACCGGCGCCAACGCGACAACGAGCTTCGCGGATTTCTACGCCTGGCTGGACGGCCGCAATGCCATCGCCCAGTTCAATCATCCGTTAACACAAACGCTCTTCAACGGCTTCGAGATTTCTGCTGCTGCGGCCGACAACTTCTGCGCCATAGAGACGGGCAATTGGGTGACCGGGAACAACGACGGGGCTTTTCCTCCCAGCTATCCCTTCGCCCTGAACAAGGGATGGCGGGTGGGCGCTTCCTACGGCCAGGATAACCATAGCCTCAACGCCAGCAGCGGACGCACCGCGCTGATAGCCCCCACGCTCAGCCGGGCCGCCCTCCTGGACGCTCTGCGCCAGCGCCGCTTCTATTCCACCGACGATCCCGATATGCAAGTGGCGTTCAAGTGCGGGGAGGCCTGGATGGGGAGCGTCGTTCAGACCGGAACGAGCGTGACTTTCACGGTTGCTGTGACCGACGACGAGAATATCGCCAAGCTGGAGCTGATCTCCGACAGGGGCGACGTGGTCGCTCAGCAGAGTTACGCGCCGGGTACGGATAGCCGCCAGGTTTCATGGAACCCGGTGGTGAGCATCGCACGCTCCTCCTATTTCTACCTCAGGGTTACGGAGCTCGATTCCAAACATGAGGACGACTCCGGACTGCCGTCCCAGATGGCGATCACCTCGCCCCTCTGGGTCAACCCCGTCAGCACGAGCGGGGGTGTCTGGTACCTGGCTGAGGGCTATACGGGGGACAACTTCCAGGAATATCTTAGCTTGGCCAATCCGCAGGATACACCGGCCCATGCGACCATCACTTATATGCTGGGCGACGGCTCTACGGTGCAGAAGCCGCAAGGCATCGAAGCGGGTTCCCGCGCGACCGTGAACGTGAATGCCGCCGTAGGTGCCGGAAAAGAGGTCTCGGTCTTGGTCACGGCGGACCGGGACATCGTGGTGGAAAGACCTGTCTACTTCAACTACCACGGGCTATGGACGGGCGGGCACGTGGTTATGGGCACGGGTATGCCCTCCAACAACTGGTACTTCGCCGAGGGCTACACTGGACCGGGTTTCGACGAATATATCTCCCTCCAGAACCCCGGGTTCAATGCCGCCACATTGACCTTGCGCTTCCAGACGCAGGAGGAGGGTGAGAAGGTCATCGGCGGCGTCTTCGTGCCGGGCCATACCCGGCGTACCCTGCGGGTCAACGACCTTTTCAGCGTGCCCTATCAGATGTCGTTGAAGATAGAGTCCGACACGCCGCTGGTGGCGGAGAGGCCCATGTACTTCGACTACCTGGGCCGCGACGGCGTGCACTGGGAGGGTGGCTCCTGCGTCATGGGGGCCCGCCAACTCGCCACCGCCTCCTATTTCGCGGAGGGGACCACGCGGAGCGGATTTGACGAGTATCTCACCCTGCAGAACCCGGGCGGCTCGGCTATCACCGTCTCGGCTGTGTACCAGATGGGCGCAGGGCAGGGGGGCAGCGTGCTCAAGTCCTACCGGGTGGAGGCGGGCAGGCGGGCGACGATCTTCCTGCCGGTCGAGATAGACCGCGAGAGAGACGTCTCCGTGCAGCTCACTTCCGCCGCGCCATTCCTGGCCGAGCGGCCCATGTACTTCGACTATGCGGCCTCCGGCGATTCCCGCCAGGGCGGCCACTGCGCCGTGGGAGCCGCTGCGGCTTCATCCGAGTGGTTCTTCGCCGAGGGCTATACCGGCAACGGCTTCGACCAGTATCTCTGCCTGCAGAATCCGGGCACGGCCGATGCCTGGATCGAGGTCAGATATTACACGCAGGAACAGGGTCCGCTGGCAGTCCGGACGCTGCGGCTGCCGTCAGGCACCCGGGTTACCGTGCTGGTGAACGACAATGCCGGGCCGGGACTCCAGAACTCCTGCCGCGTCCGGGTCGTCTCCGGCCCCCCTATCGTCGCCGAACGGCCCATGTACTTTAACTTCGCCGGTTGGGACGGCGGAAGCGATACCTTGGGCTTCGTGCCGGGGACATGAGCACAGGTTTCCCCCGTCTCCTTCCTCGCATGTGGAGATCGCCCGAGCACCGTCTGTGTCGGCCCAAGGGCAGAACAACGCCCAAGAAGCGGCTTTGCCGCGGGTGGTATAATTCATGATAAGTCAGAATAAAATAACCCTGGTAGCCTTGATTTGGCTGGTGGGTGCCGGAGAAGAAGTCATAAGTTGAAGCTGAAAGGATTACCGCGATTGCCGCGGGCCGGATTGCTGAAGCCCGCAAACCGCTTCGTAGGAGTTCATACGTTTTCCTCTTTGCGAATCCGCAATTATCGCCTGTACTTCATAGGTCAGGGTATCTCGCTATCGGGCACTTGGATGCAGGTCATCGGGCAGGCCTGGCTGGTCCTGAAACTATCCGGTTCCGGCACGGCCCTCGGCTTCGTCGTTGCACTGCAGTTTCTGCCGGTGCTACTCCTGGCTCCCTGGGGAGGAGTCATCGCCGACCGTTTCTACAAACGGCGGCTGCTCTACCTCACGCAAACCTGTTCGGGAGTCCTGGCACTCACCTTGGCGATGCTGACGGCGACGAACGTTGTGCGGCTCTGGATGGTCTATGTGCTGGCTGCTCTGCTGGGACTTGTGAACGCCCTGGACAATCCAACAAGGCAGACCTTCGTACACGAGATGGCGGGACGGGACAGGCTGCGCAATGCCGTGACCCTGAATGCCATCGAGGTAAATCTCACGCGGGTTTTAGGGCCGGCCATGGCGGGCGCCATCATCGCGACCCTGGGACTGGCTCCGTGTTTCTTCATAAACGCCGGATCCTATGTGGCTGTCCTCGTATGCCTTTTCCTCATGGACGGCAAGGAATTGTACGTAGCGGAACCGGTGGAGCGACAGAAGGGACAACTGCGGGAGGGATTCCGCTATGTATTGCGCACGCCAATATTGCGCGACGTCCTGCTCCTGATGGCGATTATCGGGACCTTGACCTATGAGTTCTCGGTCTCGCTTCCGCTCCTGGCGAAGTACACGTTCAACGGCAGCGCCGGTAGCTATGCCTGGCTCAGCGGCGCGATGGGCGCGGGCGCCGTGGCCGGCGGCCTCGTGACCGCGAGCCGCAGCCGAACCAGGCTGCGGGGTTTGATCTGGTCGGCTTTCGGTTGCGGAATCGCTATCGTGCTGACCTCCATCTCGCCAAGTCTGGCGCTAGCTTGCGCAGGCATGGTGCTGGTGGGCGCATTTTCTATAGGGTTCACGGCACTGTCGAATACCATCCTGCAGCGGGAGAGCAAGCCTAATATGCGCGGCAGGGTGATGTCCCTATGGACGGTAGCCTTTCTCGGCTCCACGACGCTGGGTGGTCCGCTTGTGGGGTGGATAGGCGGGCATGCAAATCCGCGGTGGGCGCTGGGCGTCGGGGGATGCGCCGCTCTGCTGGCCGGTTTCGTCGGATTACTGGCCATGCGTGGCTATCGCCCCCATGCGGCCGCTGAGGAACGGGCCTCGCTGGTACCGACCTCCGCAGAGGAGAACCCCCAGACGCTCTAACCGAGGGGGCGGTGCGAAATTCACTCGCATCGATCGCCTGGCCCGGCACACTTGGGCGGATCAGCCGGTTGGAACCAAAAGAGGGGGCGGCTCTCGCCGCCCCCTCTTTTCAAAAACGCCGCTATTTACTCGTCAAGCTTGAGGTTGGAGAGCACGTACATGGTCTGCTCGGTGACCGAGCTGTATTCGCGCCCGCCCTCGAGGCTCTGGATCTGGGGAAGCTTCTCCATCACGGCCTCGATGCTTATGTCCTTGTCAGGATCTAGGAAGACGCCCGGCCCCTCCACGATGGCAGAGCGGCTGAAGTAACCGGCACCGGCCATGTAGAGCTGGCCGGTGACGTTGCACTGCTCGGAGGCCAGCCATGCGACGATGGGGGCCACGTAATCCGGCTTCAGCTTTTCCACAACGTTGGGCGGCATCACCGTGGCCGTCATGCGCGTGCCCGCCTGGGGAACGACGATGTTGGCCAGGATGTTGTACTTGGCGCCTTCCTGCTTGACGCATCCCATGAAGCCAACGATACCCATCTTGGCCGCGCCGTAGTTGGCCTGCCCGAAGTTGCCGTAGACCCCGGTGCCCGAGGCGGTGGAGACGATCCTGCCGTAATTGTTCTCGCGCATGATGGGGAAGGCGGCTTTGGTGCAGAAGAAAGTCCCGTCCATATGCACCGACATCACCAGCCGGTAATCCTCCAGGGACATCTTCAGAAGGCTCTTGTCCCGCAGGATGCCCGCGTTGTTGATGAGGATATCCACCTTGCCGAAAGCATCGACAGCCGTCTGGATTATCTTCTCCGCGCTCTCCGGGTCGGCGACGCTATCGTAGCTGGGTACTGCCTCTCCGCCTGCAGCCTTGATCTCGTCCACCACAATCTGGGCCGCCCGCGTGTCCGCTCCCACACCGTCGAAGGAACCGCCCAGGTCGTTTACGACCACCTTGGCGCCGCGGCTGGCGAGCAGCAGAGCGTAGGCCCGCCCCAAGCCGCCTCCTGCACCGGTTACCACAGCCACGCGCCCGTCAAACCTTACCTCTGACATAACAAGGCTCCTTTCCTGCAGCATCTGATCTTCAAGAATCCCATTCTCCAAAATGATAACACGGGATGGGCGAGTGTACCGACGATTTTCGGGGCAGTTGGCTGACAGCGCGGGGCTAGGCGGTAATCGATATTGCAGACAAGGTATCCGTTGTGGGCGAAGGTCTTGCCGAGCCACTGGTAGCCGGCTTTACCCTGGGAGGAGAATCCCCCGCCATGGATGAAGAGCAAGACGGGCCAGCCGGGTCCGTATTTCGGAAGAATCAGGTCCAGGGATTGCTTGTCCGGCTCCACGTTTCCCTGCCGCTTGTTGCGGCCAACCGGGCCCGAGCGAGGCGCAAAGCGGTTCAGGAAAAGGACGCGGTGCAGCTATCCCAGCCGGGACATGGTCTTCAAGTCGCGCTGGATGGTTTCGGATGACTGGCTGCGGGCATCCTTCGGAACGTCCTTCATCGGTGAACCCTTCCTTTCCGGAGTCACAGTGATCTATCCCCTGAACCGCATGGGATATTCGAACCCGCATGGAGCCGGAGAAGCATTTTGGGCAGCCGTCCTTTAGGGACACAGTGGAACACTCTCCGCTCGTTGCGAGATTGACGGACGCCGCTTTATGATTAGCCGTGGATGTCCCGGGTAAAAGGGAGCAGAGCAGCCGTTACGAGAGGAAGGGAGGACCATGGCCAGAGGCACCACTTCAGGAACACCGAACAATATCACCAAAGAACTGGTTGCGAACTTCAAGCGCGAGAGGGACCGGCTCAGGCAGCAATGGGTGGCCCAGATGACCGCGAATAACCTTCTGGCGGGTTTGACGCAGGAAGAAATAGAGTCCGAATTCGCCACTATTTACGACACCTGCGTGGGCTGTCTCGAAACGGGAAGCTATGAGGGAGCTGAGAAATACGCTCTGAGAATGGCGGAGCGTGGCGTGCTGCGCGGGATGACCACCGAGCAGATAATCGGAGGTCTCCTGGTTCTGCGAGACGTTTATGGCAGAGCCCTCTTCAGTTGGTTTCAGAAGGACATGGCGAAATTGAACAAAGCGCTGGATGCCTACGAACCCATGGCCAACCGCATACTCGCCATCGTCTCCATGGCCTTTATCAAGGAGCGGGAGCAGGTCGTCAGGCAGCAGCAGGAGGCCATCCGCGAACTCTCCACCCCGGTGCTGCAAGTGCGAGATAGAATGCTCATTCTCCCCATTATCGGCATGATCGATAGCATGCGGGCTCGGCAGTTGATGGAGCAGTTGCTGGTGAGCATCCGGGACAACAGGGCCAAGGTCGTCATACTCGATGTCACTGGCGTGCCGGCGGTAGATTCAAGGGTAGCCAACCATATCCTCCAGACCGTGGATGCCGCTCGCCTGATGGGAGCGGCCACCATCGTCACGGGCATGTCGCCCGAAGTGGCCCAGGCACTCGTGGCCATCGGGGTCGATGTGGTCAGGTTCAACACAGTCGGCAACCTGCAGGGAGGCATTGAGGAAGCAGACCGCATCCTCGGATACAAGGTCATCGCGAATCTGGAATGATGCCATAGAAAGAGATACCGGCGGGGGGTTAGAGCATGCGGGTCCCTATACTGAAACAGGAGAATTTCCTCATAGCTTCGGTGCAATCCGCACTCTCGGATGTGGAATGGGAACGCCTGCGAGATGACCTGGCTGATCAGGTGGGCAGGCACCGATCTTACGGGGTTATTGTGGATATCTCCGCGCTGGATGTGTTGGATTCCTTCGCCACAAGGACGCTCCGTTCCATCGCCTACATCCTGAGTTTGCGTGGGGCGAAGACCGTCGTCGTGGGGATGCAACCGGATGTGGCTTACTCCATGGTCAGGCTGGGGCTGTCCCTGGAACACATAGAGACTGGGCTGGACCTGGAAGACGGCTTGATGATCCTGAGGGAATCCCTCAAAGGGGGTGCCGGCCCTGTCTGAGGAACGGCGGCTGCCGATCGACTCTGAGGGCGATATCATCACGGCAAGGCAGATAGGCCGGGAGATGGCGTCGCGCTTGGGTTTCTCCATGAGCGATCTTACGCTTATAGCCACAGCCATCTCCGAGGTCACGCGCAATATCGTTGATCATGCGGGACGGGGCGAGATCGATTTGCGGGTATGCGAGAACGGAAAGTTGCAGGGTATCTGCATTGCGGCGCACGACGATGGCCCCGGGATAGAGGATGTCGAGCTGGCCATGCAGGATGGGTATTCATCTAGAGACGGCCTGGGGCTGGGATTGCCCGGCTCGCGCAGGATAATGGACGAGTTCGTGATCGAGTCGGAGAGGGGCAAAGGCACGAACATAGTCATGAAGAAATGGAAGCCGTAACAAGCGAGGTTGCACGAAGATATGCGGGTCGTTGAACATTATGTGGCGGGAAGGGCCATGATAGGGCAGAGCGCGTGCGGCGATGACGCTCTCGTGACGGATTTCGACGGGGGGACGATGGTCGCTGCCATCGATGGGCTGGGGCACGGCGATGAGGCGGCCTTTGCCGCCAGCCTGGCGAAGAAGACCCTGGGTGAAAACGCCGGTGAGCCTTTGGAAGCTCTCATCCGGCGCTGTCATGAAACGCTCAAGAAAACGCGGGGAGTGGTTGCCACCCTGGCCCGTTTCGAGGCATCTACAGATACCCTTGTATGGGCAGGTGTCGGAAACGTGGAAGGTGTCCTATGCCGGCGCAATCCCGAGGGCGGTTACATCCGGGAAAGCGTTTTGCTGACCGGCGGCATCATCGGGTACATGCTGCCGAACTTCCGTGTCACCAGTGTCCCTATCCGCCCGGGCGACACTCTTGTTCTAGCAACGGATGGGATATCATCAGGGTTTGGAGACAGCTTCAGCCGGGATGCCGATCTGGCTGAGATTGCGGAGGGCCTGCTGGCAGATTACGGAAAGCCCTCCGATGATGCCCTCGTGCTCGTCGCCCGGTATATCGGCGGGAAACCGGCATGAACCCCGATTTCGCCGCCGCACCACAAGCGCCCGTTCTGAGCCTCCGGCAGTTCAGGGTCGAGTACGGACATATTCTCCAGGATTACATCGCGCAGGAGGCTGAGGCCCAGTTGCTAAGGGCCAACCAACTTGGCAAGAGAGCTTTTGAGAGCGGTGTCAGTCTCCTGGACGTCGCAGCCGCGCATGTAAGTTGGCTGGCCGAAACCCTCAAGCTTGAATCGACGCACGAGCCAGCCCGCGTAGTTGAAAGAACAAGGAGCGTCCTGCTCGAGTGTCTTGCTCCTTTCGAACTGACGGTCCGGGGGTTCAAGGATATCCTGGATGAAACCAAGAGGAAAACTGAGCGGGATGTGGCTGCCATCTTCGCCTCTGCGAAGGACGGCGTGGTCGTGTTTCGTGAGGACGGCACCGTTACCGGTTTCAATAATGCTCTGGCAGACATGCTCGGCTACACGGTGGATGAGTTGAGGGCCCGAATGCTCTCCGAGCGAGCCCGAGGAAGGCCTTCCCTTATCGAAGGGGCGGCCCTAAACCAGCTTGCCGAACGCGGCTACTTCGACGGATATGAGCGGGAATGCCTGCGGAGCGACGGCACGCCACTCATCGCTACGGTATCGGGAGCCAGAATCGGTAGCTGGCAGGAGGGACACACCTGGAGGGCTTTCGCTTTCGTAAGGGACATCACCGAACCTAAGCGGGCCGAACAGACCATCCGGGAATCCGAGGAGAGATACCGTACCTTGTTCGAGGCAGGCGGAACTTCCAATTGCGTCGTCGTGGCCGACCTCAGGATATCCTCCTGCAATCTGGAACTGACGCGCCTCACCGGTCGCGCTGCCACGGAAATCGAAGGCAGAGACCTGCGCGAACTCGTGCACGAAGAAGATGTCGAACCCCTCGACCGAGCTTACGGGGACATCCTTGAGGGTGGGTCCGAGGGGCCGGCGCATTTCAAGGCCCGCCTGATCAGAAGCGACGGTTCCTCTGCCGATGTCATCGCGTTTCTGGCGCTGCTTCCGGATAGGGTCAGCGTCCTTGTCTCCTTCGCCGACATCACCCTGGAGAAAGCCTACGAAAAGCAGTTGGAAGAGCGGGCTAAGCAGTTGACCGATTTCCTGAGCATCGCGTCTCATGAGCTGGGCCTGCCGTTGACCATCATCAAAGGCTACGCGCAAACCTTGGCGCAGCACCTCGATGCGCTTTCCAAAGAAGAGACGGCCGAGATTCTCGGTTCCATCAATGCTTCGGCGGACCGCTTGAACCATCTGGTGCAGGAACTCCTTGACGTATCGCGCGTGGAAACGGGGCGCGTGGTGCTTCAACCTCAGGTGGTCCAGTTGGAGTCTCTGCTCGGGGAGGTCATCAAGGATATGCAGATGAGAGCCGATGAGCATCTCTTCGATCTCCGGGCGGCGGCCGGAGTCGATACGGTCGGCGCGGATCCCGCCAAGCTCCGGCAGGTCGTGATGATACTGCTGGATAATGCGTCCCGCTTCTCCCCTCGGAACTCTCTTATCGAAATCGAGACAGCCGGGGAAGGGGAAGGTGTCGTCATCTCCGTCTTAGACAGGGGAGTAGGGGTTGCGCCTCAAGACCGCGAATGGATATTCGAACCGTTCTCTCAGGTGGAAGACGTTGACCATCATTCTTCTTCGGGACTGGGACTTGGCCTCTATATCGCTTCCCGCATCGTCGCCGCGCACGGAGGCAGGATGTGGCATGAAGAACGCCCCGGCGGCGGCTCCGCCTTCCGCCTCCTGCTGCCCTGGGCAAGCGGCGAGACAGCGGCGGAGTGACAGGCGGGAGAGGATCTCTTCGATGGCCCATTTTTCCGGCAAGCTTCTTCCGCCGTGGCCGGTTTTTCCTCACGCCATGTCGGAAACAGAGGCGCGGCTGATGCAGAGCACGCCGCTTGCCGGCAGAACCTGATCAACCTGGGAATCGTGATAGTCTATGGCCCGGTCGCCGACCCTGTCGGTTTCCGGGGTGTCGGGATCATGGAAGACGAGGCATCTGCTCGCGCCCTGGGCTCCAAGGACCTCGTCGAGCGCGCCTACATCGGCTTTGAATCCCGGGTCTTTCGGATGCCTCACGCCATTCTGCGCAAAGACCCGGCTACTTAGAACCCAGGGATTTCTGGCCTGCGGGGCTGTTTCCTCGGCCACGGCCTGGGCAGGGCCGGCCCGGAGACGGCTCCCCGGCCCTGCAGCCTGAACCAGGCCCATTCAGGGGAGATGATACTCGACGCCCTGGAATGCATGTCCCGTTTCAGTTTCAGGTGGCGGTGCCTTGCGCCTTCCCTCCGGCTATCCCGCAGGCGGTTCCGGGCCTCCCGCCCTGGTTAATCCCCCCAGTACGAACTTCGCCAGCTCCCTGGCATACTGCTACAGCGTATAGAGCCTTGGGAGAAACCATCGCCGAAAGGCCCACATGTGGCAGCGGACGGCCTCAGCGCGCGCCAGCTCGCTCGGGACTGCAGACGTGCTTCTCTAAACCGGTCCAACTCCGCCCTGGTGACTTCCTGGAAGATCGAGAGAATCTCGTCCTTGGACTCTATATAGTGGTAGAGGGCGCCCATGCTGATACCGCAATGCCGGGCTATGCCCCGCATGGAGGGTTTTGAGGCAGCCCTTCTTGGTGAGCAGCTCGGCAGCCGCCATGGCAATCTCCACGCGACGCTTTTCCGCGGCGGTCCCTTGTCGCGCGGGCCCCGCGGGTACCCTCAATTTCTACACGCATAACCCCAGGACAAAGATCTTTACCGAGAGGGCACTCATCTGCGGCATACCGAGCGAGCGCTCGCTTCTTACGAAATCAAGGGGCGAGCCCGCAGAGTCTTATAAGCCGCCGGGCGCTCGCGGCAGAAGGAGATGCTCTCCTGGTCACCTGCTCGCCCTTAAGCCAGGCCTTTCCCATCGGAGCTCCTTTTTGAGGCTGCGAGGACCCGTGTCCAGCGAAGGAAGAGCTTATTCTGCAGGTACGCCCGGCGGCGGCTCTTGCGCCTGCGCCTTGATGGCGGTGGTGGGAGCCCAGGATATGATGATCTGGCTGATGGCCGAGGCTATGACCTGGTTGATGAGCGCACTCACGGGGTTCTTCCACACCAGCCATATGAGCAGATCGATGATGGTTACGACCGTCAGGCTGAGCGTGCGGTTGGGCCAGGCCCTCGTCTCCTTCTGCTCGGCCGCCACCTGCTCTATCAGCTCCTCCGCCCGCTTCTCGCGCGCGGACTTATCGCTCCACTTGCCCGCGTCTTTCAACTCCTCCAAGCGGTCTTGCAGCGGCAGGTGGAAGAGGTTGAAGAAGGCGCTGAGCTTGATGCCGCCGCCCCTCAAGCCTCTCAAAGGAGATATCCATATGCCCGCCAGACCCAGACCGAGCAGGATGAGGACGCCAATGGAAAAGCCCCTGTCCTTGGAGTTGTTAGCGATGATGAAGAGGTTCAGCGCAATGAGGACGATCAGAGCGAGGTAAAAGATCATACTCTTGATGAAATAAAGGCGGGTCTTCTCAGCGGATTCCTCCAGTACGCCCAGGCTGGCTTCGAACCTGTCTCCCGATCCCGTAAGCAAGTCATCTGTTGGCATACAATCCCCCCTGCTGCAGGTTACAAGAAGTCCGCACGTATAGCGAGCGCTCGCTCGATCATCCCATTCTAAAGTCCTTCCGATGCCCTCTGTCAAGGGGACAGAGGGCAGGGAAGGAGCGCAATTAGTGCAGCTTCTGATGGGGCAGCGGGGAGAATCGGGATCATGCGCAGCGCCGTACGGAAGTCCATGCTGCCGGCGGTCCTTCTCCTAGCGGGGGTGGTTGCGGGCTCCGGCTGTTCCTTAGGAGGAAAAATCTGGAGAGCGGCATCGATGCGCTCGTCTTCCCGAAGGAAGGCCTCCTCCGTATGACGGGGAAGAAGCTGAAGAAAGCGGAGTGAAGGCAAAAGTGCTGTCATCTTGTCGCTGCAGAACCTGCGATGCTGCGGTTATCCGTTTCTCATGGACATTACAAGCCTTTGACCCGGGATAATAACAGTGGTACGCCCGGGAGGACTTGAACCTCCAACCTTGGGAATAAGAGTCCGAACTTGGGCTTTATGTCCTAATATCTGGTAATCCCTCTTGTTCTGTGTTGTTCGCTCTTATTCCGCTCCTGGATTAGCTATCCGATGCCCAGAAGTCTCCCTTGTTATCCCTTGTTCCATAATCGTGCATCCTGTTCTGTTGTCATATTGTTGTTACGGGTCAAGGAAAGTACGCAGCACATCATAACTCCCATACGGACCGGTGGAGTTGAAGCCCAGGGGCGCTCGCAGATGATCTCGGGACCTGGAGCACCGACCGCTGCCCTAGTTGTCGTAATCACTGCTTATATTATCGCTGTGAATAATGCATAGGCAGTTTTTGCAGCGGGTTCATTACAGTCGCCCGTATGGGCCATACCATAGGAAAGGTATGTGTTTCGATCTCCAGGCATTGTTTCAACTTGACCGACATTGAAGATGCTTAAAGTTGACAGCAAGGGCGGTCGAAGGGTTGTAAGAACCAGTCATGAAAGAAGCATCATACGCAAACAGCTAGAGAGGGAGGCAAGCTATTTCCACAGGTTGCAGTGCTATGATTAATGTTTGGAAATACTTTTTTAGAGCATCTATGGGTGGTTGGTAGAGCCATGAGTGACATATATATCAATGGGGAGCTGAGTGCCCAGAGAAATAGGCTCAGCAAGATATATCATTATCTGGAAGCTCTTAATCAAGTAAGGAACCCTGTCAAAAAACTTATTGGTGAGCAACCATGGATTCTTTGGGTTGGAGATTTACCTGAACATCCATCTATCGAGATAGCTTCATACTCTGATGTGCAAGAAAATGGGGAAGAAAGCGAAGCAAGAAGGGCAAGTTACTCAGAGACAACAAAATCCGATTTCATCATCAAGATAAGAAGGCCAAAACTAACGAGTTCGCCAATACCCCCTGATGTATTAAAAAGGTGGCTTCTTCGGGGTTGGGAAGAGTATGGGAATGATGTCAATTATCATGAATCGCTAAATAAGATTGATGAACAAGGAGACACGATTGTTGAGAGGTTTGATGAAGACGAAGGAAGAGCTAAGCTTCTTAACGAGTGGTTGCTGAAGAGACAAGAATGGCAAGAAAACGAGAAACCTGCTCGTGAAGCCATGCAAGTATTTGAACGCTTTTACGATCTCTACATGCAGGTAGAGCGTGAAGCTGAACGCTTGGAAATTGTTCTTGGAGAGGGTTTGCTGAGTTGGCGGCGCAAAGACGGAGATGTTTATCACCCCATACTTCTTCAAAGGCTCCAAATCAGATTGGACTCGGAGATACCAGAGATATCCTTATATGAAACAGACCATCCCGTTGAACTTTACTCTGCGCTTTTTCGTACTATGAATGATGTAGACGGGAGAGAACTCGGAAAGATTCGTGAAGAACTTACGAAGGGCTTCTATCACCCGCTTGGCGGAGAAGAGACCACGTCTTTTTTTCGAAGGATGTCAACGATTCTGTCGCCTTACGGGCAGGTCGTGGGCGATATTGAGCTACAAGGGGCTTCAGAGAATCCCATTATTGCGAGGAGGCCCGTAGTTTTTCTCAGATCAAGGACTTTGGGTTATGCGAGCGCATTAGAAACAATAATTTCGGATATTGAGGAGAGAGAGACCTTCCCTGCATCGCTCCTTGATATCGTTGGCCTCCATGGCTGTAACCTCATGGATGATTTCGAGGTTGAAAAAGAAGCCTTCAAAACAGCCAATGAAGACAGCGATATTCTATTTTCAAAACCAGCGAATGACGAGCAACTACAGGTAGCAAAAAGACTGTTAAGGCACAATTCAGTTCTTGTTCAAGGTCCTCCAGGGACCGGGAAGAGCCACACAATTGCTAACCTGATCGGGCACCTTCTTGCACAAGGGAAAAGCATTCTTGTAACGAGCTATTCGACCAAAGCCCTTCGGGTCCTAAGGAGTCATGTTGTCGAAGATATCAGACCTTTATGTGTAAGTG
>JAHEXQ010000024.1:0-3959 GCA_023252035.1 Actinomycetes bacterium | reverse complement strand
TGTTGAAAAGCTATCTGGAGGACATGAAGCTTTGGAGAGAGAGGCAACTCTTCTGGCGGAAAGGCGAGGGGAATGCCTGGATCGAATCCTAACGGTTCGAAAGCAGATGCTTTTTGCTTGGCAAAATGAATATAGAGATCTGTCTGTCGACGGAAAACAGGTCTCACCCTCTGAAGCTGCAAGAGTAGTACTTTCTGGAAAAGGAAAAGATGACTGGATTCCAGGAACAATAGCAAAAGGAGAGCCCCTACCCCTTTCAGAAGAGGACATCGAGACGCTGTATAGGACGAACTCTTTACTTTCAGCTGATGATGAAAACGAACTTCAGCATGAATTGCCACCATTGGACATGCTCCTAAATCCAGAGGATTTTCGAGAGTACTCAATGGCATTAGACAAAGCAGCACCTGGAACAGGGCCTAAGCATTGCGATTACTGGTCTTGCTCGCCTAGGGAGCAGAAAAGAGAACAGCTCAAGGATTTGCTGATGAAGATAGTTAACGAAACAGGAATCCTGAAAAGCGAATCGGATTGGGTTATTAAGGTCATCGATGCAGGAAGGAGAGGCGGCATCGATCGACAGTCATGGGAAAACCTCATTTCGATTATGCGAGAGATTGACACCAAATCGGGATATATTCGTGAAGTTAATCTCCGCTACAAGCCAGTATTATCAACAGCTTCGAGCATAGAATCTCAGCTTAAGACTTTAAATGAAATCGTTGATTATCTTCAGAAATCAAATCAGATCAAAAAGCTTACGTTGTTGTCCCATAAGGAGTGGCGGCAAACAATAAGTGTCGTTCGAGTTTCAGGAAGGCAGCCGCGAACACTGGAAGAGTTTACTGCACTAAGAGACTTAGCCCTTTCCACCGTGAATAGAAGAAGCCTTATAGAGAGATGGAATTATCAGGTGGCGAATATCGGTGGGCCGAGGATAGATGAACTTGGTGAGAACTATGAAGAGGCATGCCTTCAGCTATGTGAGTCAATCCAGGAAGCAATTGATTGGTATGAAAATACATGGCTTTCTCTACGTGAGGAGATTATTAATTGTGGCCTGCTATTCAAAGCCCTTGAAGATGAAGTCAAGGCCAGTGGCCAATATGGGGAAATCAACCTAATAAGAGAGATACTGCTCAAGAAGATACCATGCATCTTTGAAAACAGAATTGAGGAAATATCAGCTTGCATAATTGAGGACCTTCTAATTGATTTGGAAAAGCAATTATGGGATTACGGGGATAAGTCATCGTCAGCCAAATCAATAGAAGACATCTGCCATGCGATAAGGGAAAGAAGTGCAGATGAATATGTTGCTCACTACAATACAATATCTCAGCTTCACGACAAAAGAGATCTGTTTAGCCAGCGCAGGGAATTATTGACCAGAATTGAGCGAGTAGCGCCATTATGGGCGGAAAGAATACGAAATCATATAGAGCCTCATGATACTGATGAGCTCCCTGGAGACGTGAAGCTTGCATGGGCATGGCTGCAAATGAAACAGGAACTGGATGAACGCTCAAATACTTCAATCGAAGCCCTTCAGGAGACCAGCCATAAGCTTTCGGGTGAACTGCAAAGCATAACAGCTGAATTAGTCAGTAAGAGCGCATGGGCTGCACAGGTAAAAAGAACAACGCACAGCCAAAGGCAATCGTTAGTAGGCTGGCTGCAGACCGTGAAGAAGATAGGTAAAGGAACAGGAAAGCGTGTTCCGAGATTAAGGGCTGAAGCCAGGATGCGGATGAATGAAAGTCAGTCGGCGGTCCCTGTTTGGATCATGCCCCTGTCCAGAGTTGTTGAGAACTTTGAGCCGGGAAAGATCAGCTTTGACGTTGTAATAATTGATGAAGCAAGTCAGTGTGATGTCATGGCGTTGATTGCCCTATATATGGGGAAACAGGTCATAATTGTTGGGGATGATAAGCAAGTAAGCCCAGAGGCGGTTGGACAGAGAGTCGAGGAAGTACAGCATCTTATTGATGAACATCTCTCGGGGATCCCTAACTCCAATCTCTATGATGGCCAGATGTCGATTTATGATCTTGCGCTGCAGTCCTTTGGTGGGAGTATATGTCTGTTAGAACATTTCAGGTGCGTTCCGGATATTATCAACTTCAGCAACGTTCTTTGCTACAACGGCAAGATCAAGCCATTACGGGATAGTTCAAAGACAGATTTGAAGCCATATGTTGTTCCATTCTATATAGATTGTGCAATCTCAAAGAACAAGGTGAATGAGAAAGAGGCGACAGCGATATCCTCACTGCTACTGGCCGCAATAGAACATGAAGAATATAAAGGGAAGACCTTTGGCGTGATTTCCTTAGTTGGGGAAGAGCAGGCTCAAGAGATTGAGAGGATCCTAAGGAGGACTCTATCTCCAATTGATTTCGAGAAACGTAAAATCCTCTGCGGTAATCCGGCACATTTCCAGGGCGACGAAAGAGATGTGGTGTTCATATCAATGGTTGATGGGCCTGAAGGTGGTCCTCTGAGGCTCAGAAACGATGATAGATTCAAGAAGCGGTTCAATGTAGCTGCAAGCCGAGCGAAAGACCAGATGTGGATAGTGTATTCTCTGGACATACAGAAGGATTTGAAGCCAGGCGATCTTCGCAAGCAGCTAATAGAATATGTTATTAATCCGAACGCATATGCAGAAGCACTTGAGGAAGGGCAGAGATTAACTGAGTCAGAATTTGAGAAGCAAGTATTTGCAGCCTTAACTTCGAGGGGCTACAAAGTAACACCTCAGTATAAAGTTGGATATTATCGAATCGATATGGTGGTTGAAGGGGACGGCCGAAGGTTGGCTGTCGAATGCGACGGAGATCGTTTTCATCCCCTGGAGAAGCTAGAAGAAGATATGGCCAGACAGGCCGTACTGGAAAGGCTGGGATGGACCTTTCTTAGAATCAGAGGAAGCGAATATTTTCGTAATCCAGAAGAAACGATGGAATCAATTGTTCGTAAACTAGATTCTTGTGAGATATTTCCTGGAATAGAAGCCGAAAGTAGTTCCAAACAGGAAAAAGAGATATCGGCTTTGGTCGAGTCTCTTATTCGAGATGCGTCAGCCCTAAAGGGTGAGTGGGCAGAGGGCAAATATCCCGAATACACTGCCAATAAAGAGAACAATATTGAGAAGAAGAGCAAGAATACTGAGCAAGACCGGAAAGTTGTTTCGCCAATAGAGTCAACAATCAAAGCAGCAGAGGCGAAAGAGGAAATGACTTATGCAACCGCTCCGAGTGATTACAAAGAACCCGACGATAGGTCTAATCGATACCTTCTCGATATTGCCAAGGTGAAGCCAGTAATAGTAGAGGACGAAAAGGGCGAGGCTCCTATTGCTGAGCATACCGAGGAGCCGTCTGGTCAACTCGAGTCCGTTGAGATAGCGAAGCAGATAGACCCTCAAAAGAAAAATGCTATTGAGGAGCACAAACATCTAAGTGACCCTCTATACAATGCAATTTCTGAAAACCTGGAGCATAAGTACTGGAACTGCGCATCCTGTGGGAAAGAGAACAATCTTTACATAGGACGCTACGGACCATTTTTACAATGCAGCAATAAGAAATGCGATGCTAAACTTAGCGTTCCACTTGAAACTACTGAAATGGCTGTTAAACAATTGAAGCTAGAATGCAATGAATGTGGTTCTTCTTGCATTGTTGCCAGAGGACGCAATGGCCCCTTTGTCGGATGTTCGAAATTCCCAGAATGTAAGCATGCTGTTCCATGGAAAGAACTCAGGAAAGAGCTCAAGGAGAGTCCGAATTAGAACATTGAACCGCCCCGGGTTCATCGGGGGCTCGGTTGCTTAAGTCCTTCGATCTTTTTCCGGGTCTCCTTTCTCCAGAGTTCGCTTCGAATTCGCCCGGAGGGAGTTGAACCCCCAACCTACAGATCCGCAGTCTGATTCAAGGTCTTAGCTGGTATTATCT
>JAHEXQ010000023.1:12065-20586 GCA_023252035.1 Actinomycetes bacterium | reverse complement strand
ACTCGGCCTCATCACCTTGGCGGCCCGTTGTGCCGCTTAACTCTACCGAACCGCCGTGTACGGACCCGTACGCACGGTGGTGTGACAGGGACAGCCCGCGAGGGCTTACCTATGTCGATCCATAGCCCTCTTCACGTTTTATCAAAGCGCGAACGCGAGCGAAGCACCATAGACGATGATGTCCCGCCAGGGATGAACTGCGATGAGGACTATCAGCGCAACGCTCGAGATCGCCAAGTGTATCGCCAGGGAGGCAAAGCCGATGATTATTCCCGCATGCGCCAGACTCTCGCCTTCCACACGGCCTTCCGCCGCGCTTATGCGATCTCGCGCTATGTAGCCCAGGATGATGGCGATGGTCGAGCCGATGAAAGGGCAACAGAAGAAACTGAAGATGGCGATCACCAGGCTAGCTATGGCCAGCCCCTCGGTTCTCACATGCGGCGCTACGGGAGGACCGCAGTAGGGATAGGCATAGGGAGGCGGAACCGGTCCCGGCCCGCGAGGCGTCGCAGAGGCGCCCGGCGGGACATCTCCCGCTTTGGTTCCGCATTGGGAGCAGTAAGGATGGGCGGGCGGTACGACCGCACCGCAGTTCCGGCAGAACCTTTCCTCCTTGTCCATATCATCAGCCTCCCCTTATATGCACGCGATGCCTGTCATGTTGCGCAGATTTAGAATATTCTAGTATCTGTCACGAGCGCTATGCAAATCAGAAGCGGCCGCTTGAGCCGGGATAGTGGCAGTTCATATGATTGGTTTCCTCTGCCCGACGCAGGCTGAATACTCCGCACTGAGCGAGCGGCTTGGCGCTCTGCAGCCGGGCACGCCGGGGCCTTTTCCCGCTACCTCGGGTAGCCTGGAAGGGCAGGCGGCTGTGGTCTGCCGCTGCGGCATCGGAGGAGCCAGCGCAGCTGCCGCTGCGCAGTGGATGTTGGATACGGGAGAGATCGCCTTTCTCCTGGTATGCGGCGCTGCCGGAAGCCTTGTCCCTGAACTAAAAATTGGCGATATCGTCATCGGCCAGGAGTTCCTGCCCGCAGATTGCGGGATATGGAGCGCAGAGGGATTCTGCTGAACCGGCAGCATGGCCGAAATCGAAGTGGGTTTCTCCCTGGTTTCCTCTTACCCCGCGGACGCACGGCTGCTGGGAGCTGCTTCCCGCGCGGGGAAGGCTCTTCAGCGAGAGGAACCCGGAATGCGCATTACCTTGGGGAGGATCGTCGCCTGCGACCAGGCCACTTTTTCCCTGTCCCGGCGCCAGGAGCCGGCACAACAATTCTCCGCGCAGGCCGTGGATATGGAGGGGGCAGCGGTGGCGCACGTGGCCATGCTCAACGCAATACCCTCGCTGGTGCTTCGCGCCATAAGCGACGAGGTCTGCTTTGATCTCTCCGGGGGTCCGCGTGGCCTAGCCCAGGATTTCGGGGCGCAGCGGGCAGACCTGTCCGGTTTCCATGAATCCATGACCAAGGCGGCTGAGCATGCCTCGAGGCTGGCCACTGCACTTATTCGACATCTGTCCTGAAAGGAAAGGAGGCATAGATGGAACGGGAAACATGGCGAGGCGGCAAGATACTCGGCCTTCTACTGGGCACCACCGCCGCGGGCACGGAGATATTCTGGGCTCTCTTCTTCGCCGGCAAGCTCCAGGCGACGGAGACACCCCAGGATAATGCGTTTGAGAGGGCGTTTCCGATTGCCGATACCTGGATGTCCTGCTGCTGTCTGCTCGCAGCCCGGGAGATACCGCGCCGCTCGCCGCGCGGCTATTTCTTTGGAATCGCGGCCGGAAGCACCTTGATCTTTCTGGCGCTCATGGACATCCTCTACTCCGTGGAGAACAGCAAGTACCTGCCTATGGACGGCGATCGCGCCGTCATGGCGATCATAAACGCGTGGACCCTTTCACTGGGAGCGGGCACGCTCAGCTATCTCTGGCGCCAGCGCGGTCGCTTCATCCAGTAACCCCGGATCAGACCGCCTTCCGCTTTTTCGGCCTAGGGCTGCGTGTCGGCTTCTCCGGCTCCAGATCGCAGTGGTCGTTCAGCCACTCCGCGATGCGCGGGGCCAGCTCGTTTTGCGACTTGCTGCTGACGTAAATGCCGATATGCCCTCCCGGGAAGGGAATCTCCTCCTTATCCTTGGAGCCGATGAGCTTGGTGAAGGGGCGGCTGGCAGCCGGGGGCACGAGGTGGTCCTGCAGCGCATAGATGTTCATCACCGGCATGGTGATATTCTTGAGGTTCACCTTTCTCCCACCCAATTCAAACTCGCCCCTCACGAGCTTGTTCCCCTGGTAGAGATCCTTCAGAAATTTCCGGTAGGCCTCACCGGCCTGGGCCGGGCTGTCGAATATCCACTTCTCCATCCGGAGGAAGTTCTCAACGATTTCCTTGTCGTCCAGGTTGTCCATGAGCCCTATGTACTTGTCCACCATCAGCTGGAAGGGCTTTAGCAGGAGGAACCCGGCGTTCATGAATTCGCCCGGGATAACGCCCATCACGTCCACCATCTCATCTATGGGCATGTAGCGGCTCCAGACGTGCAGGAGCCCGTCGGTAGTGGAGAAATCGAAAGGTGCTACCATGGTTATCAGGTTTGCGACCTTCTCGGGATAGAGAGCCGTGTAGATGCCCGCGAAGGTGCCGCCCTGGCAGACGCCAAGCAGGTTTATCTTGGCCAGGCCATTGAGTTCCCGCACGCGGTCCACGGCGTCGTTCAAGTAAATGTCGATGTAGTCCTCCATGGTCAGGTAGCGGTCCCCCGGATCCGGATATCCCCAGTCGATGATATAGATGTCCAGGCCGCGATTGAGCAGGTTGCGGATTAGGCTGCGGTCCGATTGCAGGTCCATCATATACTGGCGATTGACCAGCGCGTAGCAGATGAGCAGCGAAATCGAGCACCTGACCTCCGGCGCTGGCTTGTAGTGGAAGAGCTTCATCTTGTCTTCCTCGAACACCAGCTCCTTTTCGGTTGGCGCGACGTCCACGTCCTCTATCTCCAACAGGACCTTGGCACCTTTCAGCATCCGTTCGTTCATGGCCTCCAACTCATTCAAGAACCGCGATGCGTTCATGAACGGCTTCTCCGCCATCTTCTCTATCGCCTCCGCGAAGAGAGGGGGCTGCGTCTTGGGCGTTTCATCTTCTTTCTTTGCCATGTCTTCCTCCTAGGCGGAAGCCGCCGCGCTCGTGGATGTGATATTCTTCAGGCTCTCCAGCTCCCTCGCCTGCTTCCGTACCGTCTTTCGCAGCTCGTATACCGTCTTGTAGAGATTATCCATTTCGCTCCGCGTGGGTACGGGGAGGTCCAATTGCTTCACCACTTCCTCGAGGAATTCGTGATAAGCCTTCCGGAACTGCATCCCCCGGTGCACTATCTGACCGAGGAGTTTTCCGAACTCCTCCGTGCGGAAAAGGTCTTCATATATATCCTCATTGGTCTTCCACCACTGTTCGTAGAACTCGCGGAAGGTGCTGGGATACTCGCCCGCTGCCATGCTCTCCCCCAGTTTCTCGAGCAACTTCTGCATGGCGGCGACGCCCGCCTGGTAGAGCGCGCCATTGAAGTCCGCCAGGACGATATTGAACTCCACGAGGGAATCTATGCCTCCCATAAGCTTTTCGTAAGACTCCCGGAAATAGCCCAGCCCCGGTGCGCGTAGGAGTTTTCCCAAGCTCGCTTCGTAGGCCTTCCTCCACCGGTCGTAGAACTCGATGATGGAACTCATGCCGGTACCGGCGTCCGTAGGCACCGGCGGCCGGGCCAGCGTCTCGGCTCCGAACTCCGTCCAGGGAGACCACAACTTGAACAGCAGATCCGCTGCGAGCAGGGGCACCTCTCCGGTATAGACATGGGTGATCCACCTCAAGGGCTCGGGCACCGCGGCGGCGAAGACGTTATCGACCAGTTGGCGGTACTGTTCGACCCAGGCCTTCCAGAATTCCTCAAAGCGTTCCGGCTTCCACTCCCCCTGCCATTGCTGGGGTATGGACTCCATGAACTTGCGGTATAGCTCTATCCAGAAGCTGAAGAACTTCGTGTAGGTATCCGCCGACTGGTACATCTTCACGAAGGTATCGGGCCCTATACCGCTGGTTCCGGGCAGCATGCGGGTCGCCATTTCCTGGAGCTGCTGCGTCCAATTCCGATAGAAGTTCTGAGCCCAGGCGAGCCCGTCGGCGCCCTCGGTCTCTTCCGCCTTGCGCGGGGTGAAGGCCTTCCGGAAATCGGTGACGCCTTTCGCCCATTCCTGTTGCATCCTGACCATCTGCTCGAAGCCGTCTAAACCGGTCTTGGGTTCCTCACTCATTGCGCTGCACTCCTCCCTTTCTCCACATTTATTCGCTTTTCAGAGCTAAGGGGTCATCTGTGCAAGCAGGTCCTCGGCCTTGTTCAGCCCCTCGTCGAAGCTCTTGCGAAACTCCTCCCGTCCCTTCTTGAAGGAGTCGAGCCACTCCGCCATGACCTTCTGGGCTTCCTTCTGCGATGCCATCTGTTGCTCGATGATGAGCGTCATCATCTTCTCGAACTGATCCTGCATCATGTTGATGGCCTCAAAAGCGGCTTGCATGTAGTTCTTCGCTCCATGCAGTATCTGACGCTGCATGTCCTGTGGTTCCATAATTCGCTCCTTTCTCTTAACCCCCGTGTTTGGTTTATAATCTTGAATCCCAAAATCAGAGTCGCCTAAACCTCCACGGACTTGGTTTCCTGGGTCCTCCTTCCCATGTTTAGTGCGGAGCGGGTTCAAGGCGCCGAGCGTGAGAGTATCCCTATGGCGGCGCGCCGCTCGTTCATCGTAATATATGGTCGAGGCTCGCAACGCAGCGACGGGGGAATCAGGAGGAATAGCATGAGCGACTCGTCTGTATACGAACAACTGGCCGAGAGAATATTCATGGCCGGTTCCAGCATCATCCCTGAACTCTGGAAGATGATCGCCGATGAGCGGGAGGCGGAGGTGCTCCTGGGCCTTCCGGGCACGGCGGCCGAACTGGCGGAGAAAACCGGTAGGGACGAGGCTGAGGCCCAGGAGATGCTGGAGGGTCTCTACCGCAAGGGCGTCGTCTTCAAGTCGGTAAAACCCGAGGGGGTCAAATACCGTCTCGCGAGCAGCCTGGTGCAGTTCCACGACGCGTCGATACTGTGGCCGGAGGCGCCCCAGGCCTACTACGACCTCTGGCAACGGTACATGGATGAGGAGTGGCCCGGCTACGCGCAGATGGTCATGGGGGTGCTCCCTAGACCCTTCACCCGCGTCATCCCGGTGGAGCAGCCGGTCGAGGTGAAGAACCGCATCCTGGCCTTCGAGGACGTACGTTCCCTCATCGACAACGCCAACCGCGTGGCGGTCACCAATTGCACCTGCCGGCTAATCGCCCACAAGTGCGATAAGCCGGTGGAGGTCTGTCTGCAGATCGGCAAAGCGGCCGACTATACCGTGGACAGAGGCAGCGGGCGCGAGGTCAGCAAGGAGGAGGCTCTCGAGATACTGCGCCTCTCCGAGGAAGCGGGACTCGTCCACGTGACCATGAACCGCGCCGGCGACAGCCACTTCATCTGCAATTGCTGCGACGACTGCTGCATGAGCTTCACCCTGCTCATAAAGGACGCCATCAACCTCTGCGACCCGAGCCGCTTCGCGGCTGAAGTAGATACCGCAGCCTGCACGGCATGCGGCCTCTGCGAGGAGCGCTGCTATTTCGGCGCGCTTACGCTGGCCGAGGATGGAACGGCGCAGATACTGGCCGAGAAATGCATGGGATGCGGCCTCTGCCAGGTAGCCTGTCCCGAGGAGGCCATTAGCATGACCCAGGTTCGCGAGGAGGGTTTCATCCCCCTGGCCTAGTCCCGCTGCTTGAGTGTAGCAAAAGGGCCAGAAGCTGTTGCTGCTGAAAGCCCCGGCGCGCGCGCGCCGGGGCTTCTTCTATCTGCCTGTCACAGGTTCAGCATGACGGCGGAGTTGCTGAGGCAGACCTCACCTCTCTCCTTCGTCTTCGCCTGCACAACGATGCGGTCGTCGGCCTCCTTCCACATCTCCGTGACGATGGTCTCGCCCGGGAAGACGTGGCGCGAGAAACGCACCTTTATGGACTTGAACTTGGCGGGATCGTTGCCTGCGTACTCCTTGAGAACCGCGCGGCCCACGAAGCCGAAGCTGCAGAGACCGTGGAGGATGGGCTTCTCGTAGCCCACCAGGCTCGAGATGTTCGGATCGATATGCAGCGGGTTGTAGTCCCCGGAGAGACGGTAGATGGCCGCCTGCTGGGGCAGCGTGGCCTGCTCCACCACCTTGTCGGGAGCGCGGTCGGGAGGGTCGTTGCCCGGATCAGGACCCTTCTCCCCGCCGAATCCTCCCTCGCCGCGAATGTAGACCCCGAACTTGTTGAAGAAGACGACGTCCCCGGATTCATCCATGGTCTCCGCGTCGAGCTCGATGAGGGCTCCCTTCCCCTTGTCGTACAGCGCGCCCACCCTGGGCTTGGTGATGAGCTTGCCCTCCACCGGGATGGCCTTGCGAATCTCCAGGTACTGTTCGCCGTGTAGGATCATTACTGGGTTGATCTGCACTCCCTCTATCGTGATGATGCCCATTAGGGCCGGGAATGGTGGGATAACCCCGAAGGTGGGAAGCACCTGTAGCCCGTTCTCATAGACGAACTTCAGGTCGTCGGCCTCTACAGTAGCGCCGACTCCCAGGGCGTACAGCATGGCGTCCCGCGGCGAGTAACTGTACTCCATAGGGGCCATCTCTTTTCCAACGACTGCCGGATCTATTGGCATATTTACCTCCTTAAGGATTTCTGTCCCGGCACGGATCTCAGTCGAACTTCAAGTGCGAGAAGGCTTTGGTGGTCTGGTCCATAGCCCCTTCGAACTCTACAGCTCCGGCCATATCCATAATCTGGTCCATCTTTTCAGCCACCATCTCTACGGTGATATCCCTCTCTGGATCGAAGAAGACGCCCGGGCCCTCCATGATGGCCGCACGCGAGAAGTAGCCCGCTCCCGCCGTCATCATCTTGCCGGATACCGTGCACTGCTCGGAGCTGAGCCAGCCCACCATGGGCACCACGTAATCGGGCTTAAGCTTCTCCAGTACGTTGGGGGGCATGACGCTGGCCGTCAGACGGGTGCCGGCGATGGGCACGATGGTGTTGGCCATGATGTTGTACTTGGCGCCCTCATGCTTGCAGGTGTTCATGAGGCCCGCGATGCCCAGCTTCGCGGCGCCGTAGTTCGTCTGGCCGAAGTTGCCGTAGAGGCCGGCGGCGGAGGCAGTGGAGATTATCCTGCCGTAGCTCTGTTCGCGCATAATCGGAAAAGCCGCCTTAGTGCACCAGAACGCCCCCCACAGGTGCACCTTCTGAATGATCTCCCAATCGGCCGGGTCCATCTTCATGATGGACTTGTCGCGCAGGATGCCGGCGTTGTTGATGAGGATATCCACCTTGCCGTAGGCGTCCATGGCCGTCTTGATGATATTCTGTGCCTGGTCCCACTCGGCCACGCTATTGAAGTTGGGAACCGCCTCTCCTCCTGCTTCCTTGATCTCGTCACAGACGAGCTCCGCGGCTGCGCTTCCCGAACCCGTGCCGTCCACCGTACCGCCCAGGTCGTTGACGACGACCCTGGCGCCCTTGGAGGCCAGCAGGAGCGCATAGGCCCGGCCCAGGCCGCTGCCCGCACCCGTTATTATTGCCACCCTTCCGTCATACCTTATCTCCGCCATTGGCTCTCCCCTTTCCGATGATCCTGTCGAGTTTGCAGGTCGTCTTTGAGATGCACTGGTGAAATAGAAACTGCGAACACAAACATACGTCAGTTACAGGCCAAGGTCCTTGGCGATGATTTCTCGCATGATGTCGTTGGTCCCCGCATAGATAGTTCCGACCCTTGTATCGCGCCATGCTCTCTGGACCGGATACTCCATCATATAACCATAACCCCCATGAATCTGCAACGCCCGGTCAGCTACCTTGCAAGCCACTTCCGTGGAGAGGACCTTGGCCATGGCCGCTTGAGCGACCGTGTCCGTACCCGCCAGGTGCTGCTTCACGCACCAGTAGGTGAGCTGCCTGGCCGCCTGGATATCTATGGCCAATTGAGCCAGTTCGTGCGATACGACCTGGAACTTGCCGATGGGCTTGCCGAACTGCTTCCTCTCTTTGGCGTAGGCAATCGCTTGCTCCAGCGTGATCTGGGCGCCCGCCACCGAGCCGATGGCGCAGATGAGTCGCTCCCAGACGAAGCCCGAGATTATCTGAAAGAAGCCCTTGTTCTCCTCTCCCAGGATAGCCGAGGCAGGCACCCGGCAGTCGCTGAAGTACAGCTCCGCCGTGTCCGAGGACCACAGGCCGACCTTATCCAGCTTGCGTCCGACCGTGAACCCCGGCGTGTCCTTATCCACCACGAAGAGGGTGATTCCCGCATAGCCGGCATCTCTGTCGGTCTTGGCGCCCAGGACGATCCAGTCGCAGCTCACCCCGTTGGTGATGAACATCTTGGAACC
>JAHEXQ010000023.1:0-12055 GCA_023252035.1 Actinomycetes bacterium | reverse complement strand
CGTTGATGACGTATTCATCGCCCTCGCGCACGGCGGTGGTGCTCATGGAGGCTACGTCTGAACCGGCGTCGGGCTCGGTTACCCCGAGGGCTCCCACGGTCTTCCCTTCGATTCCCGAGATGAGATACTTCTTCTTCTGCTCCTCGGTTCCGAACTTGGCGATGTGGGCCATGGCTATGCTCACGTGAACACCGACTCCCGTCGCGGCGCCGGCGGCGCCGGCACGCGGCAGCTCCTCGTAGAGAACTACCTCCATACGCTTGTCCTCGCCGCCGCCGCCGTACTCCTCAGGGTATGCCGCCCCCAGGAATCCCAAGTCGCCCATGCGCATAAAGACCTCGCGTGGTACGCTCTGGCTCTCCTCCCACTCATCCGCGTGAGGGGCCAGCTCCTTTTCAACAAACTCCCGCAGCGTCCTCCGGAAATCTTCGTGGATGTCTTCGAACATATCGTCCATTCTCTCTATCACCCTTTCGATTTGACCTGAATCTCCTGCTGCGTATCGGAACCCGGCACCCGTAAGTCCTCAAATCCCGGATAACGCGCTATTATGGCCAACGTTTGCAAAATAATGTTTCTTTCCGCACCCGCTTTTCTCCCCACGCATCCGTAAAGGTCACTCAGGACCATGGTGCGGAAGCCGGCGTACTCGGTGACGAGCGCGGCCGCGCGGGCATCCCCTGGGAGCTCGGGGAAGACGCTACTGAGATAGGCCGCCAGGATCTCCACCGCTCGGAACTCCCATCTCCAGCACATGCGCATGAACTCGGCGTCGTGGCAGGAGGCCTCCATAAATATGTTCAGGATATTCCACTGCGAGGCCAGCACGTCCAGGTATCTGGCTAGGCCTTCCATGAAGGCCTGCTGGGGCGGCAGGTTCACCGCGGCGCTCGCCGGACGCGTGATGGTATAATCTTCCATCTTCATCAGGTCCTCGGTGAGCTTTATCGGTAGGTTCTGTTTATCCCGAAAGTAGCGGTAGGGGGTGCCCGCGGAGACTCCGGATCTCTCGGCCACTCGCGGCGTCCGAGCATCCTCATAGCCGATTTCGGAGAATTCCTGCCGAGCTTCCTCGAGCAACTTCCGTATGGCGTTCTTGGACCTGTCTCTCTCGGGTACGGAACGCAACGATCATCCCATCGTTTACGCAAAGCAACAGCTTCAGGACGCGAGCTGTCGCGACGCCAAAGTGAATCCCGCTGGCATGCTAACATCGCTCCTGTCGGAAGTAAAGTCAAATTCATTTCAGGTGGGGTTTAAAAGGCGGTCAGCGGCTCTCAGGGCGCAAGTGCCAGCGCTTCGAGGATCAGGGAGGCGGCCTCCGCCCAACCCCCTGCCATAATGTGGAGGCCGGTTACGCCGGGCATTAGCATAACCTCGCGGGCGACCTCTACGGCTATTTCGATCCCCTCGGCGGCCTCCGCTGCGGCATTTTCCAGTCTCTTTACCACGCGCTCCGGGATATTGACCCCCGGCACCCTGGAAGCCAAGTAACGGGCAGAGCCCGCTCCTCTAAGCGGAAGGATACCGGCCAGTAAGCTCATACGTCCCAGCAGCCCGTGCGCTTCCAGCGCAACCAGCCAGGCTCGGAACCCCTCCGGGTCAAAGACGGGCTGCGTTTGTAGGAAATCGGCGCCCGCCTGAAGCTTCGTCTCGATACGTCCGAACTCGTGCTCCACGGACAGGTAGGGGTCCGCCGCCGCTCCCAGGAAGAAGTCGCACGCTCCCTGTATCTCCTCCCCGTCCGTTAGGCGTCCCTCCGTGCGCATAAGGTGAGCCGCCCGGAGCAATCCCACCGCATCGAAGTCCAGCAAGTTCGCGCTGACGGGGTGCCCGCCAAGTGCTACTTCATCGCCGGTCAGGCAGAGCAGGTTGCGCACTCCAAGCCCTGCGGCTCCCAGCAGGTCCGACTGCAAGGCCAGTCGATTCCTCCCCCGGCAGACCACCTGCATCACCGGTTCGATACCCCACTTGAGCAGAGCTATGCTGCCCGCCAGGCTGCACATGCGCACAGAGGCACCCGGGTTCTCCGTGACATTCACGGCATGGACCCTATTCCTCAGAGTGTCGGCCTGGCTCTTCAGCAGTTGCAGAACCGTCCCCCGGGGAGGCGTCACATCGGCGGTAAGCAGGAACTTTCCCGCCGCCGCCGCCTCACCCAGAGCAGAGCCGCCACTCATCGCTCGACGCGGACGGCCTGCATCTCCCGCCCACGTCGGGAAAGAGCGTCGAGAGCCAGTTTCTTCGCCTCCATCCAGAAGGTGGCGATGCCTGCAACGGCGAGAATGGCCAGCCAGTATCTCCAGGAGAGCGAGACCACCCTGACGACATTCCGGATCGGTTCCACCGCTGTGACCAGCGCGAAGAAGCCTATGGCCAGCGCCGCCCATAGGAGCATGGCTTTGTTGGTGAAGAATCCTAATCTATAAAGGGGCTCTTTCGTAGAGCGCATATTGATGGCCAGCAGCACATGGGCCGTTAGCCAGGTGCCGAAAGCCACCGTCTGGGCCAGGCTAGCATCGTGCCCCTTGGTGTAGTAAACGAAGAGGTAGTTGAAGGTGACGGCAGCCGCCAGGCTGAGGCTGCCGGCCACGATGCCCTGCATCATCTCCCGGTCCACAAAGCGCCTCGCCGGGTCGCGCGGCGGCCTGCTCATGAGCTGCACCTCGGCCGGCTCCGCCACGAAGGTCGCTGAGGCTGCGATGTCCATGAACAGTTCCAGCAGGATGATCTGGATGGGCGCGAGGGGGAAGGGTATGTTCAAGATGACCGGCACCACCAGGATGAGGACGAGGGCTAGCTTGCAGGCCAGGTAGTATCTCACGCCCTTGGACAGGTTGTCGAAGATCTTCCTCCCCTCGCGCACTCCAGAGACCACCGAGACGAAACTGTCGTCCGTCAGCACCATGTCCGCAGTCTCCCTGGCCACGTCCGTCCCGGTCTCCCCCATGGCTATGCCGATATCGGCGGTCTTGAGAGCGGGAGCGTCATTGATACCGTCGCCCGTGACCGCCACGACCTGGCCCGACGATCGTAGCGCGTTGACGATGCGATATTTGTGCTCCGGGGTAGTTCGGGCGAAGACTGAGATGCTGCGCAGGTCTTCCCGCAATTGAGCATCGTCCATGGCGTCCAGTTCGCTTCCCGTGAGGATTCCCCTGCTCGTATCTATGCCCACCTGCGAGGCTATGCTCTTCACCGTGACCGGATGGTCTCCCGAGATCACGATGGACCGCATGCCTGCCTCTGTCGTGGCCCGCACTGCCTCATGGACACCTTCACGGGGAGGATCGATGAAGCCCGCCAGGCCCGCAAAGATGAGGTTCTGCTCCGTGCCCCGCACGTCGGAACAGTCACCCCCCTCCCGGAAGGCGAAGGCGAGCACGCGCATGGCCTCCTGCGCCAGATGCTCCACCATATCCGCGATGGCCTTGCTGTCCCCCGGGGATAGCGGCACTGCCTGGCCGTTTTTGAGTGTCCGCTCGCTGCGACTCAACACCGCCTCGGGAGCCCCCTTGACGTAGGCCACCCGGCCGGTGCCGGTCGCATAGACCGAGCTGCCCACCTTGCGGATGCTGTCAAAGCTGTATTCGCATTCCAACTTGCGCCCTTCTTCGTAGCCGCTCTGAGTTAGGCCCGCTTCCTCCGCCGCCCGGTACAGGGCCACCTCCATGGGATCCCCCCGGAACTCGCCATCCGCGAACAGCACGTCGGAAGTGAGCATGCCGATGGTCAGCATGAGCCTGTCTCCTTCGGAGAGGTTGTCGGCATCAAAGGACCTCGTCGCGCCCTCGCCGTCCAGGCCGCAGAGGATCGCCAACCTCATGCGGTTCTCGGTTATGGTGCCGGTCTTGTCCGTGGCTATGACCGTGACGCTCCCCAGCGTCTCCGCCGCTTTCAGCCTCTTCACCAGGACTCCCCGCTTGGACAGGGCGAAGGCGCCGACCCCCAACACCATGGTGATGATAATGGGAAGTTCCTCGGGGATGGTGGCAAAAGAGAGCGAGAGCCCGGTCAGCACCATCTCCTTGTAAGGTTTTCCCTGGATTATCCCGATGACGGGTATGACCGCGCTGAAGAATATAGCCACATAGACCAACCAGCCTGCGAGTTGCTTCATGGCCAGTTGCAGAGGTGTCTTCGGTTCCTTGGCCTCCAGCACCAGGCCCTGTATACGGCCCAATTCCGTGGCCATACCCGTGGCCATGACTGCAGCGGTCCCCTTTCCCCGGGTGATCGTGGTCCCGCTGAAGACGATGTTCCGCCGCTCCGCTACCGGAGTATCGGCGGCCAACGCTCCGGGAGACTTCAACACCGGCAGTGATTCTCCGGTGAGCAGCGACTCGTCCGCTTCGATGCCGTAGGCCTCCAGCAGGATGGCATCCGCGGCAACAAGTCCGCCGGTCTTAAGGAGCAAGACATCGCCGGGTACCAGGTGCTCCGTGAGTACCTCAGAGGCGACGCCGTCGCGCAGCACCGTGGCGGTCGGGGGAGAGAGCCTGCGAAGTGCGTTCACCGCCTTCTTTGCGCGGTACTCCGTGAATATCTCCGTAAGCACCAGCACCGTGATGACGCTGAATATGGTTATCGCATCGCGTGCCGCTCCCCATACGCTGTAGAGTATGCCAACCACGAGGAGCAGCAGGATCATCGGCTCGCGGATTTCCTCCCAGAAGACCGCTAGGAAAGTGAGCTTCCTCTCCTGCACCAGTTTATTCGGGCCGAACTCCCGCAGGCGGGCTTCCGCCTCCGCGCTCGGCAAGCCCCTGTCTGCATCACTCCGGAGGGTCTTCATCGCGGTGTCCCCATCCATGCGCCAGTAATCCATATGGTCCTCCTCCAGAATGCCGGGAAAGGTCAGGTTTGTCTGCCCGCCTCCCGCAGAATCGCCTGCCAAATCTCTTCTACCCGCTCCTCCAGCTCATCAATCGTTCCCCGGTTCTCTATGATGAATTCGGCGACGCTAATCCGTTCCTCGTTGGTGGCCTGCGCCTGGATGCGCGCCCAAGCTTCCTCCTCGGACATCCCCCTGTCCCTCTTCACGCGTTCCACCTGCTCGTGGGGGTCGGCAATCACTACTATGACGAAGCGGAAGAGCCTGTCCACGCCCGCCTCCACGAGCAGCGGCACGTCCACTAATACGATACCGTCTTCGTCCACTTCGGCCTCGTATTGCCTAAGGCGGTCCGCCATGCGCTGCATGATCATGGGATGCAGGAGTCCGTTAAGCCACGCTCGCTTCTCGGGGTCCTGGAACACCAGGCGCGCCAGTGCATCGCGGTCCAGTTCACCGTCCGCCCGAAGAATGCCCTCTCCCAACTCCGCCACTAGCGCCCTGTATCCGCTCTCGCCGCGCTTCGTCAGCTCACGGGAGATGGCATCCGCATCGATGACCTTTCCGCCCCTGGCGGCCAGCATACGGGCTACGGTGGATTTGCCGCTTCCCAGGCCGCCCGTAAGTCCCACCAGCACCATCTTCAACCTCCGTTTCTCGGGCTGAGATCGCTGGAGCGATCATCCAGCCACTGGACCACGCTGACAAAAGGGTTTTACCTTTTCATAAACCAAAAAAGGTCATCCCGCCGTAGGCGGGATGACCTTCATGCTTAACGATCAATGTATTCTGCGCGAAGCGCCTATCCGGCGCCTCCCGCTTTCATATCCTCGATGATGGACTGCAGGCTGCCGTCCGTCACCACGGTCTCCTTTTCCGGCGTAGGCGCTTGCTCGGGCTCTTCCGTAACTTCTTCCGCCTCTGCGCTAGCCTCTTCTATTGTGGCCTCCACCGGCTCGACCAGTTCCGTCCTCTCGGGTTCGGTCGCAGCTACAGCGCTCTCTTCCTCGCGCTCGGTCCCCTCCGGGTGATCCTCCTCTTCATAAACCGTTTCCTGCCGGAGATCTTCAAGCTGTTTGAGGCTCAAGCTTATGCGGCGACGGTCTATGTCGATGTCGATGACTTTGACCTTTATCTCCTCGTTCACCGAGACTATCTCCTCGGGAAGTTCGACGTGCCGGTGCGAGAGTTCGGAGATGTGTATGAGGCCTTCAATGCCGGGCGCCACCTGCACGAAGGCGCCGAAGGGAACCAGTTTAGTGACCATGCCGTCGATGACGTCGCCCACCCGCACCTCGGTGGAGAGCTGCTCCCAGGGGTCCGTCTGGCATGCCTTCAAGCTGAGGGAGACGCGCTCGCGCTCCCTGTCCACATCGAGTATCTCGCAGGTGACCTCGTCTCCCACAACCACGACCTCGCCAGGCTTTTCCACGTGACACCAGGAAAGCTCCGATATATGGATGAGGCCGTCTATGCCGCCCAGATTAACGAAGGCCCCAAAACTCACTATGCTGGATACGCTTCCGGTCACAACCTGGCCCTTCTCGAGCCTGTCCAGAAGGCTCTTGCGCCTCTCCACCGCTGTCGCTTCCAGCAAGGCGCGACGCGAAAGGACAACGTTATTGCGATTCTTGTCCATCTCGATGATCTTACACTCGATCTCCTGTCCTACGTAGTTCTGGAGTTCTCGCACGCGGTGGCTCTCCACGAGCGACGCTGGGAGGAAACCCCTCAGGCCGATATCGACGATTAGGCCTCCCTTTACCACCTCGATGACGTCTCCCCTCACGGGCTCGCCGTCCCGCTTGAGGGTTTCCAGCTTGTTCCAGGCCCTTTCGTACTGGGCGCGTTTCTTGGAGAGTATGAGCCTCCCGTCCTTGTCCTCTTTCTGCAGAACCAGGGCTTCGATCTCATCGCCCACCTGGACGATGTCCCCGGGCTTGAGATCGTAGCGTATGGAGAGCTCCCGGGCTGGTATAACCCCCTCTGATTTGTAGCCTATATCGAGCAATACTTCGTCCTTGTCCACGCGGACGATCTTTCCGTTGATGATATCCCCCTCGGAGAATATCTTGATGGTCTGATCGTAGTCGGACATCTCCATCGCCGAGAAGTCGAAACTCGTGAACGAGGCGGGTACTTCCGCGTCTGCAGTTTCCATCCCGCTCTGCAACTTCTCCTCTTGATCGTTCAGCATTAATCCATTACCTCCAAGTTTTCTATTTCGCTATCTTGCCTATGCTGGCAAAATGCAACTTATTTTACCATTTCCCCGCGGAAAGTGTAACAATCCCAGGCACCTCCGCCGCCGCCTGCGTCGTCTATCCCTATAGACCGAGCCCCGCTCCTGGAGCTATTTCGCATCGTTCCAGTTGGGCCCCACCCCCACATCGACCTCCACGGGCACATCCAGTCTCAGGGCTCCCGCCATCTCGGCCACGACCACGTCGCGAAGTCGTTGGGATTCCTGCGGAGCGAACTCGAAGACGAGTTCGTCGTGCACTTGCAGGAGCATATGCGCCTGGACGTTGTCGGCCTCCAGGCGCCGCTGGATATTCACCATGGCCACTTTGATCATGTCCGCGGCCGTTCCCTGTATAGGGGTGTTCTGGGCTAATCGCTCTCCCAGGATGCGCATACGTCCCTGGCCGGAGGCCAGCTCGCCGATCTCCCTCCTGCGTCCCAGCAGGGTCGTGACGTAGCCCTTCCGGGTGGCCTCCAAAACCTGTTCCGACCGATAGTCGCGCACTCCGGGATACCGCTCGAAATAGGCGCGGATATAGCCCTCGGCCTCCTCGGTGCTGATGGAGAGCTGGGCAGCAAGTCCGTGCGGGCTCATGCCGTAGACTATGCCGAAATTGATGATCTTGGCTTTTCGGCGGTGTTCGGCTTTGATGTCCCCGGGCGCCAAACCGAAAATCTCGGCCGCAGTAACCGCGTGGATATCCCGGCCCTCCCGGAAAGCCCTCTCCAATTCCTCATCTCCAGACAGGTGGGCGAGTATCCGCAGTTCGATCTGGCTGTAGTCGGCCACCATCATGGACCAGCCTTCCGCCGACGGTATGAAGGCTCGCCTGATCCGTCTGCCCAACTCCGTACGCACCGGTATGTTCTGCAGGTTGGGATTGCTCGAGGAGAGCCGGCCCGTCGCGGTCACGGTTTGGTTAAAGGTCGTATGCACCCTTCCCGTCGCCGGGTTGATGAGGGCGGGCAGAGTGTCCAAGTAAGTTCCCTTGAGCTTGGCCAGTTCCCTGTGCTCAAGCAGCCTCGGCACTATGGGGTGTTCCTCTTTCAGGCGCAGGAGCGTCGCCGCGTCCGTGGTGTAACCCGTCTTGGTCTTCCTCGGCCGCGGCAACCTCAATTTCTCAAAGAGTATCGCCCCTACCTGCCGCGGCGAGCCCAGATTGAACTCCTCCCCCGCCAGTTCGAATATCTCCTTCTGCAGATCACGGATGCGCACTTGCATCTCGTCCGAGAGGACTTTGAGCGCCTCCGTATCCAGGGCTACCCCTCGCATCTCCATCAGCGCGAGCACCCGCTGCAGGGGCATCTCCACGTCTCGGAAGAGCCCCTCAAGGCCGTTTATCTTCAACTGCTCCGTGAGGGGTGCGGTAAGCCGCTCCACAATAGCCGCGGAAAAGGCGTCCCGTTCCGCATCCAGGTAGCTTTCCCCCAAGGCCAGGCGGCGCTGCGCGGGCTCACACTCCTCCAGGCAGAGGTCAAGATAGCGAGAGCTCAGAGAGGAGAGGTCGTTGCCCAAGGGGGACGAATTCAGCAGGTAGGAAGCCAGTTCCGGGTCGAAGGTCGACTCCGGCAGGGAGATGTCATATTTGGCCAGCAGCACCTCCGCCTGCTTCGCCCGGTTGACCGCCACGCCATCGACCCGGGTGAAACCTGCAAGCGCGTCCTTGACCAGAGTCCGTCCCTGGCTCTCCTCCAGGTTCCAGTGGAAGACGCCACCGCGGGCTCGGCAGGCCAAAGCCAGGGCTCGGCCATCGGTGAAGCCCTCTCCATCCGCCCGCAGGTAGAAGGAGAGCTTGCCCTCGCAAGCCGCTTCGTCACGGAATCGCTTCACCTCAGCATCGGATCCGACCTCAACCACATCGCCCGTGAAATCCTGCCATCTGATGGCATCCGGGGCGGGAGCCGCCTCTTGGAATAGCTCCGGATAAAGCGCGGACAACCTCTCGTAGAGCTTTCGGAACTCCAGGGCATTGAATGCCTCCCGCACCGCCTCGGGGCGCCAGGGGAGAAGTTCCGCCTGGCGCAGGTCGAGCCCTAGCGGCACTTCGTAATTAAGCGTCGCCAATTGCTTGCTCAGGCGGATGCGTTCCGCGTGCTGGGAGACGAGGCTCCGCAGTTTCTCGCTCTTTACTTCATCGGTTCGGCTCAGGAGATCCTCGACGGAGCCGAACTGCTGCACCAGCGCGGAGGCCGTCTTCTCACCTATGCCGGGAACGCCCGGGATGTTGTCGGAAGTATCTCCCTTGAGAGCCAGGTAATCGGCTATCTGCGTGGGGGCGATGCCGAAACGCTCCCGCACCGTTTGCGTGTCATACACGATGGTATCGGTCAATCCACGCCGGTTTGCCAGCACCCGGATATGGCTGTTCACAAGTTGCAATGCGTCTCGATCGCTGGTCACGATCCAGGCATCGTCTCCATGCTCCTCGACTTGCCGCGCCAGAGTAGCAAGGATGTCATCCGCCTCATGGCCCTCGCTTTCGAGGTAGCCGACGCCCAGAGCATCGAGTATCCCCTTGATGAGGTCAAACTGGGGGCGGAGATCCTCCGGCATGTCCAGCCGGTTCGCCTTATACTCGGCGTACTTGGCGACGCGGAAGGTGGCTCTTCCCTTGTCAAAAGCCACGAGCAACGCATCGGGTTTCAATTGCTGCAGCACTTTGATGAGCATGGCTGTAAAACCGTAAACTGCGTTGGTAACCTGTCCAGAGGCTGTTGCTAGCGAAGCGGGAAGGGCGTAATAGGCTCTGTAGGCCAGACTGTGTCCGTCGATGAAAACGAATCTCTTTTTTTCCAAGAACCGATCCCCGATCAATTGATGAGGCAATTGTAGCATAAGACGGAATTTGTCCGATATAGCCATGCGGCCCGGGACCGCATTGCGGCCTTGGGCGTGCGCGGCCGCCAAAGCGATCGGCACGCCGGAACCCGTACGCAGCAAGATCGCCTCCGGCTTTTCGACACGCTGCCAGAGTATATAGACGCCGCGCAGCGTCTCGCTCGCAGGCCCGCTGTCGGAACGGTTCAGGATAGACAGGTTCTGGCGACTCGGGGTGAGAGGCATGGAACCCCATCGCTTGTGCATGGCCGTTTTCCAGGCGCAGATAGCTACGGCGAATCCGCTGGCCTCACCACTGCGAGATTGTGAATGCCCCGCAGGCTTATCAGTTGTTCGATGGGCCGGTGTGCCGGGCCGTACTGCTCCAGCCCTACAGATTCGTCGGTGCAGATGAAGAAACCCGGATCTTCATCATCGCCGCGCGCCATATCGGTGGGCGCATGTAGTCGTCTGATATTAGGAAGCTGCCGGCATAGGGGATGATGCCCCCTTGCAGGGCTGTTCAGTTGCAGATCGCCCCTGGCATGCTCGCGTACCCCGCAATGCAGGTGGTGACTGCGGGGTAGCAAGTCCGGAGCCGCCTGAAAGTACACCAGATGCCCCTGGCTGCCTCGCGCTTTCGCACCGCCCCTTGCAGACAATCACCTTGCGTGCGGTAGAAGGCCAGGAGCTGTTCGGCCCCCGATTAGCGGTTGTAGGCAGTGCGAAGCCTCAAGGGCCTCTTCTTCTCGAACCACCCGGTGCTATCAATCGGCCTAAGCTCCATGGGGCCTGACTCGCAGTAGCAGACCACGGCTCCTCCCTCGGGCTCTTTCGTAGAGGCCTGGGATGCGGTTTTTTTGCCTGGAAAGCGGCGTCGGGGCTCTTCTTCCAGGAACCGGTCCTCTGGCGAATGATCTCCTCCCGCCGGAGCAGCCTGCGCACCCACTCGTCGGTGACTTCGGGGAGTATCCCCTGCTCGCGCAGTAGCGGTTGAGCTTCCTTACGGACCACGTGGTGAAGGGAAGCCCCAGGTCCTCCGGCCGGGCCAGCGCCACCCGGATGAGCTGGCGCATCTTCTCGCCGGAGATCCAGGAGACCCTGCCCTCGGGCTCCGGTGGTCGCTCGAAGGTGCGAAAGCCGTCCTGGTTGAAGCGCTTGATCCAGCTATAGACCACCGTGAAGTGGCACCCCACCCTGTCGGCGATCTCAGAGGGCTTCCTGCCATCTGCAAGCTCCTTCAAGGCCCGGTAGCGCTCGTAGTTGCGCACGGGCATGGTGAAGTCCCGAGGCATGCCCATCGGGGTTCATTTTGATCCATTACGGATACGGCTACACTATGGGACCAAGCATGGACCGGGTCCCGCCTCGCGGGACCCGGTCATCTCCGTTTGTGACTAGGTCAGGATGGTGATTCCATCTCCATGGAGCCCTCGCCCGCGCCGTATCTGGCAACGGGCGTGAAACCCCCTGCCAGGTAGGCCTCCCTGGCCAGGAATCGCTGTTTTTTCCCGCTGGAGGTCTTGGGCAGGGTTCCTGCCGGTACCAGGACCGTCTCCCTGACGGGGAAGTTGAGTTCGCTGCGCACCTTCAGCCTCGCCTCCCTAGCTACCCTGTAGGCCTCCTCGCCCTCCATGCGCGTCTCGCTCAGGACCACCATGCGTTCTTTGCCCCGTTCACAGCGCACCCCGAAGGCGATGGTGTTGCCCTGTCTCACCCCGAAGACCTCCTCAACGCAGCGCTCCGCATCCTCCGGGAAGATGTTGCGGCCGCCCACGATGATGATATCCTTCACCCGTCCCACCAGGTAGAGCAGGCCATCCGCTATGTAACCCAAGTCACCCGTTCGCAGCCAGCCTTTGTGAAGGACCTCGCGCGTCTTCTCCGGATCCTCCCAATATCCGCTCGTGAGGCTCTTGCCACGGATGTAGACCTCGCCCACTTGCCTCTCCTCGGCCTCCAGGCTCTCCGACTTACGGATCGAGATCTCGATGCCCGGGAGCGGATTGCCCAGCGCGACAAATCCCACTGTCCCCTGCGGGCCTTGCACGGCGGGCTCGGCCACCTGGTCCTGTTCCATGCGCTGCAGCTCTACCCAGTCCACGTGGTAGAGATGGCCGGGCTCGGGGAAGGTCACCGCCAGGGTGGACTCGGCGATG
>JAHEXQ010000161.1 GCA_023252035.1 Actinomycetes bacterium | reverse complement strand
TGTATCGATGGCTTCGGGATTATCCCAATTTTCTCCACTATACTCGGTTGGATATCCGAAACTAAATAGAATCTATTGACACTGCGGGCCAGCAAGGCCACCCGATACACGACGAAACCCGGCACGGTGAAGCTCCGGCGCAGCTCCGCTTCTATCTCCTCCGGGCTGGAGTAGTCAAAGAAGCGGGCGAACTCGTAAGGCCCCAATCCATCTGAGCAGGCCCCCACCAGGATCAGCGAACCCTCGGATAGCTTCACCGCCTGGACGGCGTTCGCCCCCGATTGGAAGGCTTGATAGAAGGTGAGATCCATGGGGTACCCGCCGCGGCCCGCGATAACGATATCCGCCTTCTCCGGTATCTCCGCGCGGAACCAGGTGGAGACGAACTCGCAGCCCCGCCGGTGGGCTTCAATGAAATCGCCGGCGAAGACGCCCAGGAATTCGCCCGTCTCGTTCAGCGCGAAGTTCACCAGGAAGCGCGGTTTCAGCCGGCTGGCGATATCGAGCATGTCCTCATGCACCGGATTCCCCTCGAGAATGCCCGGGCGGGCGCGAGGATGCACACCGCCCTCCGGCGCCAGGGCGAGGCTGTGATTGGCCAGAACGGTCGCGAGTCCCGCGATGCCCGGCACTATGGCTTTGCGCCCGCCGCTGTACCCAGCAAAGGTATGAGGAGCCACCGCTCCGGTCAGCACCACGGCGTCCGCCGCCAGGACTTCTCGATCGAGCCAGATGGGAGCGCCCGCCCGGCTGCGGCCGAGATAAGCGCAGGTGCGTGGATCGCGGGCATCGTGAGCCACCACACGCACTTCGCGAAGTAACCGCTCGCCGGCGATGTACCCTATCTCATCATAGGTAGGAGGTATGTGCGTGCCCGTGGCGATAACCACCGTGATGTCACGGCTGGCCACGCCAGCCCGGTTCAGCCCGGCGATGATCAGGGGCAACCAGGATGCCACGTGCACCCAGGAGCGGTGCCAGTCCGGCACCAGGACGGCTACGCGCTCGCCCGTGCGGAACATCTCGCGCATAGGAGGCCAGGCTATGGGGTTCTCCAGGGCATCCTCGACCGCGCTCTTCAGGTCTGCGATGGGTTGGGCGGGACTGGTCTGGAGGGTGCCCATGTAGTGCTCCTCAGGAGCCTCGAAGGCCATGGTCCCTTTCCCGTAACCCCACTCGAATCTCATGTGCGTTTCCTTCGCTCCGGCGGCGCCAGCCTGCCCGGTACCAGCAACTGATCAAGTATAAGGATGGCGGCCGCCTTGTTCAATGGCTCATTGCCACTGCCGCACTTGGGTGATTGCACGCAGGATGGACAGCCGGTGCCGCAGGGGCAGTCGCGCACCGAGTTGAGTGTGGACGTCAGGTGCTGAGCGGCCAGGTCATAACCGCGGGCGGCGATGCCCGCCCCGCCCGGATAGGCGTCATAGATGAAGATGGTGGCCACATCGGTATCCCGGTGCAGGGCGGTGGAGACACCGCCGATGTCCCAGCGGTCGCACATGGCGTAGAGGGGGAGAATGCCGATGGCGGCGTGCTCCGCGGCATGCAGAGCCCCGGCCAGAGTGTACGGATCGAGCTCGAGCGAGGCGAGTGCCTCCGGGTTCAGCGTGTACCAGAGGCCGCGGGTGAAGAGCCGCTGCGGCGGCAGATCCAGCTCCACCAGCTCCATAGCCTGGTGCGTATGGAGCTGTTTCTTCTGATAGGCATAGACGAGCGTGGTGACCTCGACATCGCCGTAGTGGATGCGCGAGAGGCCGGGCCCCTTCAACTCCCGGTTCTCGTGTTCCTTGGTGACGGCGATGTCGGTATCATCGCGCGGCTGCGTATAGTAGTCGCCCTCGGCCTCGCGCACCAGCGCTAGTTTCTTTTCCAGGTCAAGCTCCAGGACGAGGTAAGGATCCCCTTGGTGCAGATAGATCGCTCCCTCGTGGATATGGAAGAAGGCGCGGGGCTCTTCCACGGTGCCCAGCAGGCTGCCTGTCTCCAGCTCGATGATGCGGAACATGTCCCCCGAGGCGGACCGGATGCTCACCTTCGCGGCGGGCGATTCCATTCCGGCGAATATGCGGCCTTTGCGGCCCAGATGCAGGCGGCCTTCCTCTACCATGTGCCTGGCCACGTCCATCATGCCTTCGCCGAAAAAGCGGCTGTCTTCCGGTGCCAGGGGCCACTCGTAGGCGGCGCAGGCCAGGTGCCCCTCCAGCACATAGGGGTTCTCGAAATCCACGATGGCCTCTTCGAAGGGGCGCGAAAAGAAGGCCTCGGGATGTTTCATGAAATACTGGTCCAGGGGATCGTCCTGGGCAACGAATACTGCGAGGGACGAGCCCTGCCGGCGGCCGGCTCTCCCCGCCTGCTGCCAGGCGCTGGAGATGGTGCCCGGGTAGCCATTGAGCAGGCAGGCGTCCAGGTCGCCGATGTCTATCCCCAGCTCCAGGGCGTTGGTGGCGGTCACCGCTAGCAGCTCCCCCTCGAAGAGCATGCGCTCGATATGGCGCCGCTGCTCCGGCAGGTAACCTCCGCGGTAAGGCGAGATGCGATCGGCGAGGTGGTTCTCGCCCTGCATCGCGTTGCGCACGTAGGTGTATATCAGTTCCGAGGACTTGCGCGAGCGGCAGAAGACGATGCTGCGCACCCCCAAGTGCACCAGGCGCTGCAATAAGCCCGAAACCTCGAGGTTGGGGCTGCGCCTCACCTCTCTGCCATCCTCGAAGGGCGGATTCCAGAGGACGAAGACCTTCTCGCCCCGCGGCGAATAGTCCTCCATGACCGGCGCCACCGGCAGGCCGGTTAAGGCTTCGGCGTGTTGCTGCGGATTGCCGATAGTTGCGGTGGTCATGATGAAAACCGGCGAGGACTTGTAGAGGTCACAGAGCCGGCGCAGGCGTCGAAGCGCCATGGCCACATGCGACCCGAAGATGCCCCGCTCCGTATGGGCCTCATCCACCACCACGTAGCGCAGGTTATGGAGAAACGTCGCCCAGAGGTTATGGTTGGGAAGTATGCCGAAGTGCAACATATCGGGGTTGGAGAGAACGATATTGGCGCTGCGCCGAATCCACCCGCGCGCATCCACGGGGGTGTCGCCGTCGTAGGTGGCGGGCTTCGCTCCCCGGAAACTCATTTTACGCAGGGTGCGCAACTGGTCCTGAGCCAGCGCCTTGGTGGGGAAGAGATACAGCGCTCGCGTGGCCGGGTCGCGGGAGATAGCCTCCAGAGCGGGGAGGTTGTAGCAGAGGGTCTTGCCGCTGGCGGTGCCCGAGGATATCACGACGTTCTTGCCTTCGCGCACAAGCGAGATGGCTTCGGCCTGGTGCGGGTAGAAGGAAGTGATGCCCAGCTTCTCGAGGGCTTTCTGTACGGCCGGCTCGGGCGGAGGTACGAGTTCAACGAAGCTTGCCGGACGGGACGGCATTATCTCTACGTGGACTACCTGACCATGGTAATCCTCGGCCTGCTTCAGATCTTCAATGAACTCGCGATAATCCATGCCGACCATCCGTCCGTGCGTTTCCGGCGAAGTTGACAAAAGGGTCTGACCTCGCTCGGAAGACCTCGCTCTCACGAAGGGGGCTCCCCCCCCTCGTGCAATGATTGTGGGGGGCCTCCCCCCCCACAAAGACATCTCCCCCTAGGACAAGTTCTTTCTTGCGGCCATAAAAATGGCGCGCTCGGAAGGACTTGTCCTTTTTTTCCACCGGGGCTACCTCAGTTTCTGACCCTCCTTTATCTTAGCAGCCCCCTCGGACACGATAACATCGCCTTCCCCCAGCCCGCCGGTTATCTGCACGGAATCGCCAGCCCGGGCGCCGAGCTGTATTTCCTGCTTGGAGGCTTGCCCGCCGGCGTCCAGCCAGACGTAGTTGCGGCCGCCCTCCTGTAGCACTGCCGAGAGCGGGATGATGACGCTATCTCCCAGATCCAGCACGATTATATCCACAGTGGCGTTATATCCGATGAGCAGGGATATGTCGGCCCGGTTCAACTGGATGACGGTATCGAAGACGGTGTTGCCCGCCGACCCCGTCTTGGCCCTGACCCCCACCTGCATCACGGTCCCGTTGAAGGTCTCGTCCGGCAGGGCACCCAGCTTGGCCTCCACCGCCTGTCCTTGCGCCACGAAGGGGATGTCGGTCTCCTCCACCTCCGCCCGGATGGTCATGTCTCTCAGGTCCACTATCTGGAAGACGGGCGAGTTCTCCGAAACGGTGATGCCCGCCTTAAGTTCGCTCTGGGGCTGCAGTCCCGAGAGGAGGGTGGAGAGCGACGTGCTTATGCCGCCCGCTCCTCCCAGGATGGAGAGGCCCCCGGTCAGGGCCTGCAGGCTGGACAGCAGCGACGGTACGAATTCGGGGGATAGGAGCCCGCTCTGCGCCACGAAGATCACCGTGCCCGAGACCGGCGCCCGGATGTCCGCATTTTCCAGCGCGGCCAGGGCTTTTTGGTATTGCCTTAAGGAGTTGGCTAGCCTGGCGCTGTCGGCTGCCGACGAGTTTGCGGAGGATATATCCGCCTCTACGGGTTGAAGGGGCTGCCTCCCGGCCACTGCATTAGCGTAGCTGGCCTGCGCCTGCTTGAGCAAAATCGCCGCCTGTTGTTGCTGATTGAGGGGGAGGAGCGGTATCAGGACAGGAGCAAGTTGGAAGAGGGTCCCGGCCAGCGCGTCCACCTGTGTCTGAAGATTGTTGAGAGAGGCCGCTCCCAGTGAGACGCCGGCGTTCAGGGCGCTCAGCCCCGAAAGTAAGCCGCTGGCAACATCTCCCAAAGAAACGCTCGTCAGATAGTCCGCCTTGGCCTGGTCGGCATTTTCCCGCAACTGCTCCAAGTCCATGCTGGCCAGTATCTGTCCCGCCTCCACGCGGTCGCCTTCTCGCACGGCCACCGACGCCAGGCGGGCGGAAGCCGGCGGCAGAACATCAACCGGGTTGGCCCCCTCCAACTTGCCCGCTGCCGTCACCTTCTTCACGAGCTCGCCCCGCGCCACGGTGGAGAGCCTGTAGCCGTATTCGGTGTCTCCCTTTACTGACAGGGCATTGGGCAGGGCCCATAGCAGCGCCGCGATAATGCCCGTGATGATGACGAAGAGGGCCGCCCTCCAGCGGGTTCTCCCCAGTCGGG
>JAHEXQ010000160.1 GCA_023252035.1 Actinomycetes bacterium | reverse complement strand
TGGCGATGAAGAGGGCGTCGTAGTTAAAAGCCCTGTAGAAGCGCTTGACGGGTTCGTGGAAGGGCCCATGTAACGTGTGCACCACCGGCGCATGGAGGAACGAGGCAAAGGCCACGCCGAGAAAACCCGAGTGGTCGTTCACCAGGTCGTAGCCCTCCCCCGCGATCTGCCGGAAAGCCTGGCCTACATGGTAAGCATCGTATAGGGTCTTTCCCATCATCTCGATGAGGGAATCCTCCATATAAATCACTTGGCGAGCCGCAGTGTGCGAACCCCCGGAGGCGTACAAGGTGATATCGTGGCCCAGCTTCACCAGCTCATCGACCAGGAGCTTGATAACCCTCTCTATTCCTCCGTATCCCTGAGGGGGGATAGGAATCCAAACCGGGGCAATCACGGCGATTTTCATTTTCTCCTCCAGCGAAAACCCTCGTCGGCCTCTTGTAACTTGACTTAGTCGGCCAAAACCTCCAAATCCAGCATAAACAAAGGATGTTGAGGAGCCAAGCCCCTATTTTTCCTACGAGCACGACATCGGCTCATGCCGGCTCAGCGCTCTTCACAACATGATACAGCCACGTGGGATCTAACGCCACCGGCCCAAAACCCGCATGAATACTAGATAATTATACGAGCAATACAAAGCTATTCCTCCTTCGGCGTCGAAGTATTTGGCAAAAGCTACCGCACCAAATCCCTACTTTTGTAGGGTTCCGACGCAGGAGAAGGGAAGATGTCGATCCCCGTTCGGATGCCCCTGGATTATAGCATGATCGCCCTGGTGGCAGTGGGACCCCACCCCGAGATCGTGGCCGATGCCTTCCCCTGGGGGGTGTTCTCGAAGCTGGGGGCAAGATACGAGGAGGAGAGGAGGAGATACAACCGGCGCCAGACGGAGAAGAGAAAGCGGGAGCTCAAGAGGAAGCGGGGGAGGTCGCCTTCCGCCACCAGCATGGATTACACGCGCATGCCCGAGCTGTTCTGCGGATTCTCGCGAACGCGTCCGGACTATCCGGTCATCTATCCCGTGGCCTGTTCGCACCGGGCCTGATCCGCGGCAGCCGTCTTTCTTATGGTCCATACCATGTTGGGCACAGCTGCCGACGCACCCAAGCGCGTACTCTACATGAACCGGCCATCCCTGGCTCACGCGGGTGGATATCCACGACATGGCGGGGGGTGAGGAGCGCATCGGCCTTCTCTTCCGGCGGGAGGAGGAGTGCGCGAACCTCTCGGTCTTGAGGAAAGGGCCAGGCATCCGTGTCGTGATGAAGGAATAGCGGCGATGGTAGCCAAGGGCGAATGACCGATTCACCGACTTCCTGGATCTGTTGAGAAAATAGAGCCATCTCCATACTCTACTGCTGCCACCGTCGTGGCTCAGGCGACTGACCCCCGAATTCAGGACAACGTCCTGCGCCGGCCAGCCGGCGCAGGACGTTGTAAGCGAGTTTCGTCAGTCGAACTTCAGTATCTTGACCGCGGGACCCTTCGTTATCCTCAGGGTATGCGGCTCCTCCAGCGCATATACCTCTCCATCGAAGGTATGGCCCTCGGACGTCTCGATCTCGAGTACTTTCGCCTTGGAGTTGTAGAAGTGCTCTTCCGGCAGGGGCAGCGGTTGCCCCTCGCGCGCCCAGAAGAGCTTGTGCAGCTTGGTGGCCATCTTAGCCAGGGGAACGCTCGCCGCGATCACGTAGAAATCCCCATCTCCCTCACGGAAGGGAGAGAAGCTGAGCAAGAGGTTCTTGAACTGCATGGCCAGCACTATAGTGAACATGTCCGACGGCATCTCTCTGCCGTCGATGCGCACCGTCATGGGTGTCTGCCCACCCAGCACGTCCTTGTAGCGCGTCTTGTGAGCTATCCCGGCGGCCAGGCACCGGAGCAGAAGCTGTACGGAAGCGACGGGTCCTCCCTCGGTCTCCTCGTAATAGAGGCGGTGGAAGCGGTAGAGCGCTCCGTTGCCGTAGAGGAAGCCGTACTCAACCGCCGAGCCCTCGGACGTTGTCCGCTCGATACGGATGGTGTTCAGGGCATGATAGCTCGGTTGCCTGCCGCTATCTTCCAGCTCGACCACTCGTCGGCAGAGCTTGTCGGGGGTCCCTTTGATCTTGAAGTTGTCAGCAATGACATTCATGGTGCCGCCCCGCATGGGGAAGATGATCGGCAGGTTGTCCCTCTCCTCGCCGTAGGTGTTATAGAGCCGGCTCACGACCCTCTGGATGGTTCCGTCTCCGCCGTTGAGGCAGATGATGTGCTCGCCGCGCTCCATGAACGTGTTGATAGCATCGTCGATCTCCTCCACGCTCTGTGTTGCGATAACGATTCCGTCCTTGCCCACTATCCCTTCCAGTCCGTGTTTCGTGAACTTTCCGTGTCTGTTTTTGCCGGACTGCACGTTGGTCAGGACGGCTATGCCGGCCAGCATACAGAGCGGCGCCAGGAGGGCCGCTGCGCCGGTGGCACCCGTCCGGGCCAGGTGCGGGACAGCCGGGGGGAGAGCGACGGCCAGAAAGAAAAAGCATAGATAAAGCCAGTTTTTCGCGCGGCCAGCCGCCCTGCCTGCGTTAGGTTGATGCATATAACCTCCTCTCTTCATGCCCGCAAGCCCTCCGGCTTTCGGGCAGGGAATCTCGGGCACTTCAGTAAGCGCCTTATGGGATAACTCCGGGAGGCCTTTAAAGGTTTCGCAAAATTCAAGGCACAAGCGAAAAAAGTCAGGTTGACAAAAGGGGTTCGTACTCGAACCCAGGGGGGCTATGTCTTTGCGGGGGGAAAGTCCCCCCGCAATCATTGCAGAGCGGAGTTGCACGAAGGGGGCGGGAGCCCCCTTCGTGAGAGCGAGGTCTGCCGAGCGAGGCTGACCCTTTTGTCAACCTGGCGGGTTTCGCAGGCAGAGATATCGTCAGTCAGTGAGAGCTATGGCGCTCCCCAATAAACCTACGAGGCTCAAGAGCGCCAGAAGGAAAATACCGTATTGCAAGCTCAAGGAGGCGGATATTCCGCCGACCTGGTACGTCTTGAAGGTGATCATAGTGAGCACGGCCATGGCCAGGGCTCCCAGTGAAAGCACCAGTGTGATAACGCCGACGGCCTTCCGGCGGAACAGCATCATCAGCAGCGCCAGAAGAACAATAAGTCCCCCTGCGATGACCATGGGAAGCGCCGTGAAGGCCGGCTTGCTCTCCACCACCTGCACGAACCTCTGGCCGAGATTATTCGCCGTGTTGAACATGTCCCAACCTGTAACGTTGATACCGAAGGAGCCCGCCCAGGGCAGCCATCCGGCTACGACGATGACTATACCGCCCAGCATCGCCAGCAGGCTGCCCGTGTACATCTTGGTATGTTTCTTAGCAGGTATGGCATATCCGGGCGCCATGGGGGCCCCGGGAGCGGGCCCGTAGGGCATCCCTCCGCCCGGTGGCATCCCCGCGCTGGGCGGGGGCGGTGTGTAGGCGAGCGGCGGCATGCCGAAGGCGGGCGTCTGGCCGCCTGCCGGAGCCGCCGGCCCCGTCGCGCCCGGTGGCGCATAGGCCGCTTCCGAAACATGGGGCAGCGCCTGCGGTGGCTGTGGGGGCTGCTGTGCGGGTGCCGGAGGTGCCATCGCGCCCTTCGGAGCTTCCGGCGCAGCCGGTGGGGTAACCACGGACTCAGCCAGGCTGGTCCCACATCTTATGCAAAACTTGGCGCCCTCCGGATTCTCGCTTCCGCAATTAACGCATTTCATGGGCATCCTCCCCGGTTAAGTCCAGTTTCCGGCCGCCACCTGAACACGCTCCCCGATATGCAGAAATGTTATTCCCCCATCCCCACGAGGTCAATCCGGCAGTGGAAATCGTTTAGCCGGAGTCTCACCGGGAACATTATTAACTGCGATGATATGGCGGCACATCCAGGAGCTGGAAGAGGCGGATTGCGGCAGAAATCGACGTAGCGGCCCCACCGGAAAGGGTGTGGGAATTAATCATGGATTTCGACTCCTGCTCCCAACGGAACCCATTCCTGTGAGAAAACCGAAGCGGAGAATCCAGCATCCGGCCGGGAGGCCGAGATTAACTGCCTGGGAAACCGATGAAAGAGATACGGACGGAGATCATTATTACAGCCACGCCCCGAGCGGTCTGGGAGATGCTGACCGACTTCCCTTCCTACCCCAAGTGGAATCCTTTCATCCGGTCGGCGGGTGGTAGGGTCCAGGAAGGAGAAAGATTGAAGGTCTTCCTGCAACCACCGGGTGGGCGGGGTACGAACTTCCGCCCCAGAGTCCTCGCCGCTGAACCCGGCCGGCAGCTTCGCTGGCTAGGACACCTGGGGATTCCCGGCTTGTTCGATGGAGAGCACATCTTCGAGATAGAGCAGCTGGATCCGGGCCGCGTAAAGTTCACGCAGAGAGAAAGGTTTTCCGGTTTGCTGATCCCCCTCCTCTGGCGCAAGCTCGACCGGGGTACACGCCAGGGTTTTGAGAACATGAACCGGGCCTTGAAGGAGAGGGCCGAAGGGCGCGTCCGATAGAAACGGCGCACTAAGATTGCGGGAGCGGCTAGCCGCTCCCGCAACGCGTAACTCGTCTGAGTAGGGCCTAGTGGAACTTCTTCCCCTTGACCTTCTCGCTGTAGCCCGCAGAATCCAGGTACATGGTGACGCCGCCCATGAAGAAGGGATAGCCGGCTCCCAGGATCAGCCCGGTGTCGATGTCCGCAGCCTCCGCCACGACGCCCTCGTCCAGTATTCTCCAGCACTCGCCGCAGAGAGCCATAAGCACGCGGTCGCGCATGGCCTGCGCATCGATTTTCGCCGAGCCCTGCTGCCAGAAAGCCGCGACCTCGGGATCGATGTCGCCATCGGGGCCGTACACGCTGGCCTTCTTGGCCTCCACCAGCTTGACCATATTCGGACTCACGTGGTAACGATCCGGGAAGGCGGCGGCCAGGGCTTCCGAGGTGTGCAGCGCGATGGCTGGCCCCACCAGGGACATGAGCACGAAGGGCGCCATGGGGATACCCAGCACCAGGATGGCATCGTCCACTTCCTTGAAGCTATTACCCTCCTCCACCAGGTCCGTGCATTCCACCATCATGCGGATGAGCAACCTGTTCACCAGGAAGGCGGGTGCGTCCTCGACGCGGAT